>JALNWC010000542.1 GCA_023231075.1 Rhodoferax sp. | reverse complement strand
CGTGATGTTTGGCATCTGGAGCTTTTTGCGCCAGTTCATGTACACCAAGTTCATCGTGGTGGTCGACGACGACGTCAACCCGCGCGACTGGAAAGACGTGATCTGGGCCATCACCACCCGGGTTGACCCCACGCGCGACACCCTGCTGGCCGACAACACGCCGATCGACTACCTGGATTTTGCCTCGCCCGTGAGCGGACTGGGCAGCAAGATGGGCATCGACGCCACCCACAAATGGCCCGGCGAGACATCGCGCGAATGGGGCCGACCCCTGAGCATGAGCCCGGAGGTCACCGCGAAAATGGATCAGCTCTGGCAGACGCTGGGGCTGTAGAACCCAAGACCCAAGACAGCGCCAGCGTGCCAATCTTCGGGAACGTCGCTGGCCTATAGCCAGCGCACCGAACCGCGATAGGCGTGCCAGGTGGCGTGCCCGAGCAGCGGCCCGGCCAGCACCAGACCCAGCGCCCAAGGCAACAGCAAGGCGCCCGTCACCAGGGCCACGATCAGCGCGCCCCACAGCAGCATGACGCCGGGCTGCATAACCACCACCTCGATGCTGCCGATGGCGGCGGTGATGGCATCGGTGTCGCGGTCCAGGATCATCGGGATCGAGACCACGGTGATGGCAAACACCAGCGCGGCAAAGGCGCTGCCCACCAGGGTGTAGGCCAGCACAAACTCCCAGTTGCCTGGATTGAACACAGCCTGCACCACCCCCACTGACGAGGGCATGCCGGTGTTGAAAAACACCGCAATCACCACCAGCGAGGCCCGGCCCCACAACAATTCCAGCACGATCAACACGCCGACCAGCAGGCCCATGCTGCGCAGATGCGTTTTCCAGCAAGTCATGGACGTGACAAACCCGGCCGCCAAGCCAAGTTCACGGCGCCGGCTCACCTCATAGAGCCCCATGGCCAGAAACGGCCCAACCAACAGGCAGCCCGAGGCGATCGTCATGGTGAACTCAGGTTTGGCGCGAAACACCGCACCCAAAACAAGCGCCATGCACCAGAATGCCAGCCCGTAAAACAGGCTGATGCCAGGGTAAGCCGTCAGGTCGCGCCAACCCAAAACCAGCCAGCGCATGGGGTCGGACCATGACAGGGGGATCACTTCCCTGGGCGATGCTTCAGAGGGCGGCGGCACATAAGGCGTCGGGGATTCATCAGGGGGCAAATTGTTCATGGCCCGAGCTTAGCGACTCTGTGCCGCTTACGCTATTAAGGAAAACACCAGATGGGTGACGATCACGCCCATCCGTAACAGGGCACTTGGGCTTGCCGGACAATGCTGCATTTATCGCCGTTCTTCCGGGCCAGCGCCATGACTTCTTTGCTCAAGATCGATTTCGTCTCCGACATCTCCTGCCCTGGTGTGCCATCGGCCTGGCGGCCCTTGAGCGGGCGCTGGTAAATTTGCCCGGCAATGTAGGGACCCAGCTCCACGTTCAGCCGTTTGAACTCAACCCGCAGATGCCCGCTGGTGGCCAGGACATCTCCGAGCACCTGACACAAAAATATGGCTCCACGTCCGAGCAGCAGGCACAGATCCGCGACACCATCCGCCAGCGCATTCACGCGGTGCCTGCCGTCATCATCATCGACCGGCATCTGATCTCGGGCGGCCAACCCGTCAGCGTGTTCGAGCAGGCGCTGCGCCAGATTGCAGCGACTTTGCCCCCCGGATAGTTACCGGGTGAAATTGAGGCGGTGGCGGCGCTGAGCAACCGGCCGCCTGACCCTATTTGACAGGTGTGACGGTGACGCTCTCACGCAGCATGCCGCCAGCAGCGGCGCTGCCTTCAGTGGTGCCCTGCCCACTCATGCGTGCCTCACAAGCCAGACGGTCTTCTGCTTCCTTGTGCACGCTGCAGCGCTGCAGTGCGTTGAGCTGGTACTCCCCGGGCGCATCGTTGAGAGCTCCCTTTCGTGCTTCGACCAAGGCGCTGCCTGCTTCGCGGCGGCAAGTGGCAAGATCCTGATTGGACTGGCCACTGTTGCACACGGCCATGTCCTGACGGTAACGCGTCTGGGCCTCAGCTGCGGCACTTGGCGTGGCGGCCATTGCGCCAGACGCGCTCACCAAAGTGACGGCAAGCGCCAGGGCAAATTGACGAAATGGCATACAGGCAACGGACTTTCCACCGTGTTGAGCCAGGCAACTCACAACATGGGCAAGGTATTTGATAGGACGGGTCATTTCAAGGCTCCTCAGGATTCACTGGATGTGTGGCGCTTGATCATGACTGCCAGCAAACGGCCCGTCTGTGCGCCAAGGCACACAGTCCGAGAAAACAGGAAGGCCCTTATTGCGCCGTCCATGTTTGTAAGGGCCTCAGCCGGCAACGGCCAACTCAGGTTTTTCCGCTCTGCCAGGCCGGGGGCTCTGGATGGCGCCAGACTGGATGTCGCCTGTAAGTTGCCCGCCCTCTTCAATGACCACTTTGCCATAGCGAATCTTGCCCGTGACCTTGCCGGTGGCATAGATCACCAGTTTCTG
>JALNWC010000541.1 GCA_023231075.1 Rhodoferax sp. | reverse complement strand
GCGCCAAACTGTACTTCAATAATTTCCGCCGGCGCGACACCGGCATGGCCGAGCCGATGCACCTGGCCTGGCGCCGTGTCGCCATGCGGGCCCACCGCGAGTTCAAGCGTGTCCGCATCCAGGGAGGCACGCGCCGTGCCTTGCATTCCCCAGTGCTTGGCGCGCTGGCCGTGTGTTTGCGGGCTGTGATGCGCTGGCCGGATAAGAGCTGGGGCGGCGGCCTCATACTGTCACACGCTCAGAAATCGGCCGCCACCCCAGCCCTTATCCTGCCGGTGAGCGTGGCTAGCGAGGCATGGCGCAAGAAGACAAGAATTGCGGATCGCCCTTGTGGGAGCGGCGTCCTCGCCGCGATTGAACCCCAATAGCCATCGGCCCGAGGGCGGGCCTCCCACAAGATACCGGGCCTCCCACAATACCGTCTCTGCATTTAAGGTAACATATGTGTTACCACGAGGCAGGGTGATCAAAGTCGAAGAGTACCTCCGTGAGGAGGCATCCAACCCGTATAAGCAATGGTTTGACAGCCTGTCATCGCAGGCTGCAGCCAAGGTGACCGTTGCCAAACTTCGAATGGAGTTGGGCAATACGTCCAGTATCAAGTGGTTTGACGGCATGGGTGAATACGTCATCGACTGGGGTCCGGGTTACCGAATCTACCTCGCCAAGGATGGCGACACGCTTATTGTCCTGTTTGGTGGCGGCACCAAACGTGGGCAGCAACGGGACATCGATAGAACCAAGGAACTGTTGGCTGAGTACAAGGCCCGCAAAAAGATGATGGCAGCCAAATCAAGCAACAAGCAACAAGCAAAAGGGGTAACAGAAATGGCATTGACCAGAAATTTCAAAGAAACCGTCATTCAGCGCGTACAGAGCGACGCGTCATTTGCGCAGGCGCTGCTTGATGAGGCTGCCACGCTGTTCCTCAATGGCGAGCCAGAAACAGCCCGCCTGATTCTGCGTGACTTGGTCAACGCCACCATCGGCTTTGAACAACTTGCAACGCTGACCGCCAAGCCAAGCAAAAGTTTGCACCGGATGTTGTCACCCACTGGCAACCCGAGTATGGACAACCTGGCGGCCATTTTTCGGGCAGTGCGCGAGAGACTGCAGGTCAGCCTTCAGGCGCACTCGGTGGCTTCTTGAAGTCGGTTGCACTTCAGACTTGAATCCGCCAGCAGGTGCACCGCACGCGGGTTCTTCGTCCTTCTGTAAAAACCGACACCCACAAGTTGGAGAACACGATGACCCATAAGCGCGATATTTTTGCCGAACTGACAGAAGGTTTTGATGCACTCAAATCCGAACGCGAGGGCAAGCTCACGCTGCGTACCTTTAAGGTTGAAAGCAAACCAGCGCCGGTGCTGTTACCGCAAGATGTGATTCAGGTGCGTGAACAGTTGCACCTGTCGCGCCCGGTGTTTGCGCACTACCTGCGCACCAATCCGCGAACACTTGAAAACTGGGAACAGGGCCGGGCCAAACCCAATGCACAGGCAGCGTTGCTGATTCGTATGGTGGCGCAGTTCCCCGACATGGTGCAACGGCTGGCGGTTATTTAAAAACCCATTGTCATGATTTGGCTTCAGCACAAAAAGAAGAAGTTACTTCGGCTGTGCAGCGGGAGCGGAAGTTCGAGGTCGCACTCCAGCGAAACCGCACATACTTATGAAATTACCCAAAGGGGCAACGAGAGGGTTGACATATGGTTCCATTAATGGCACCATGAAAACGCTATGGCAAACACTGAAAAACTGCTGGAACAGATGCGTCGCGAGCCAGCAAATGTGCGTTTCAATGATTTGAAGAAGGTGTGCGAGACCTACTCATGAACATCAAGCATTACACCTATCGCGTTACTTGGTCGCCCGAAGATGACGAACACGTCGGCCTGTGCGCCGAATTTGCTTCGCTGAGTTGGTTGGCGAAAACGCCTGAGGCGGCGCTCAAGGGTATCCAGAAGGTGGTGGCCGACGTGGTACGCGACATGCAAGCGAGTGGCGAACCCGTGCCGGTGGCGTTGGCCGAGAAAAACTATAGCGGTGAGTTCCGTGTGCGCATCCCGCCGCTGGTCCATCGCAACCTGGCACTCATGGCTGCCGAGCAAGGCGTCAGTCTAAATCGACTGGCCAGCGCGAAGTTGGCGGCTTGAGCGTTGGTCAATGGAGTCAGTGGGAGACCGGGTTGCAGCGGGAGCTGACATTCAATCAGCGCTCTCACTTGCTGCGAATTGCTTGTTGGAGTCTAAAATTGCTCGTTGACAGTCTGCGGGTTTTGTGGGAATTTTTATACCTATGAGGGACTTGCAGAATTCACAACCGTCGCGACCCCGAAATCTCTCGGTGCTCAAATTTTGAGCACTTTTCAACGACCCGGAAGAACACAGAGCGTTATCGCATCGATTTCCCCTTGTTTGGCCCACAGTTCATCCTCGCAAGGCGCTGCGAACTGGGTTTGAAGTGAGTGTGGTCTAAAACGTTGCGTTTTGGCTTCATACCAGCAACCT
>JALNWC010000540.1 GCA_023231075.1 Rhodoferax sp. | reverse complement strand
TGTAATGAAAATAGGAAATGGTCCAGTCGTCTTCGTACATCTTTTGGCTATACGTTTTTCCTTTCAATTTTTCTCTCTGCATCTCCTGTTTGGCGAGAAGCTGACATAGTTCTTTTGCACCCCATGGAATCTCCCCGTCTTTGGATTTCTTTGCTTGCTCAGCCAACTCATTTGATCTGCCGATTACCGCTGCTACAAGGGCATTTTCAAACAGTGCAGCAGCCACCGCCGCAGCTTGTGCTGTGTAGCCACGGTGAATCAACAGCCACGTAGCACGCAGATCATCAAGTGCGCATTTTAGGAAAGGGGCTGCTGCAACTAACCTGCTGTCCATTGACTTTTGGGAAGGAAGCATTGGAGCGAGCATCCCGGCCTCAAGACAGGCAATCACCAATTCTTCCCAACCATTTAATCCTGCGTCATTGAACGCTTGACTCATGCTTTCCAAGTCAGGCAGTTGGGCCCAAATTGATTCCACAGTTTCGATCTTAGTTGCCACGCAAACCCTCCTTTTACGGTCACATTGTGCCCAATATAGGAAGCAAGCGATGACCTGTTTTTGACTGAACTTCAATACGTTCTCTGTTCTCAGTCGCTACCACCTACCAATTTCCGCTTGCAAACCACGCCCGCGCAAGTCGTTGATTTCATTGGATGTGGCCTCTTGAACAGTCAAGAGGCTGGCTGAGAACAGAGAGAAAAAATGGCGGCATTTCGGCCAAAAACGTCCTGAAACCCCCAACTTTGATAGCAAAAAACGCAAGAGGCAATTCGCGTAAGTGCGCGCCACCATTGAGGATTTTCCAAAAGAAAAGCCCAACTGATAACAGTTGGGCTTTAGGGGTATGGTGGAGCTGGGGGGATTTGAACCCCCGTCCGCAAACCTTGTTCGAACAGTTCTACATGTGTAGCCGTCTGATTTGAATCTCGCTTTTCACATCGCGCAGTGGCACGCTATGCAAATCGCCAGCAACCTATTTTCTTGACCTGCCTTAAGTTACCCAAGGCAGGCCCAGCCGAATGAAATTACCCCACAGCCTGGATAGCCCAATCTTGCGATCTGACCACCCTTGCCCAGCCTATCGGCTTGCTGTTGTGAGGCTCACGTGCAATTAAGCAGCGAGTGCGAAACGTTCGTCGTTTGCAGTTAGTTTTTTTGAATCTGTTTTACGAGCGCATTCAGCTCGACATGCCCTGCTGCGCGTCCGAATCCACGTCGAAACCAATGCAGCCCCAAGGCTCGTATTTTAGGCCGGGGTGGCCAATTGCAAGAGCGGCAAGAGTTCATTCCCACAATTAATTGTGGCGTGGGCACCCCACTGGCTGGTGTCAGCCTGTTGCCCCAGGTAGCCATAGGTCACCGCCACAGTGGCCATACCGGCGGCCAAACCTGCCACGATGTCGCGCTCATCATCGCCCACATAGACGCAGCGGGCGGCATCTACCCCCAGTCGACGAGCCGCCTCCAGCAAGGGGGCCGGGTGTGGCTTGGCGTGCGGCGTGGTGTCGCCACTCACAATGGCAGCGGCGGCATCAAACATGGCCAGGGAGCGTGTCAAAGGCAGCGTAAAACGCGCTGATTTGTTGGTGACCACGCCCCACAACAAGCCGTGGCTTGTGAGCGACGCCAGTAACTCAGGAATGCCATCAAAGATTTGTGTGCGCTGAGTCATGCAGCGCTCGTAGTTGCCAAAGAACTCCTCGCGCAACGTTGTGAAATCCGGGTGTTCGGGTGTCATGCCAAATGCCACGCCCAACATACCCCGCGCGCCCGCCCCTGCCATGGGACGGTACTGTGACACTGGCAGCGGAGGCAAACCACGCGCCACACGCATGGTGTCAGCCGCCGCAGCCAGGTCAGGCGCGCTGTCGATCAGGGTGCCATCCAGGTCAAATAACACGGCCTGCACATTGGCAAACCGTGAGTTGTTGCCGATCACGGCTGAGAACCCATTGGTTTTTGAGTCGCCAGCAGGTAATTGACACTGGTGTTGTCATTGAGCCAATACCGCTGGGTGAGCGGGTTAAATGACAAGCCACGCAATTGCACCACGTTCAAGTCAGCCGCGCGACAAAAGCCAGCCAATTCACTGGGGCGAATCATCTTGGCGTACTCGTGTGTGCCGCGCGGCAGCATGTTCAGCACATACTCGGCGCCCACGATGGCCTGCAAAAACGACATCGGATTGCGGTTCAGCGTGGAAAAAAACACCCAACCGCCGGGTTTGACCAAGGTCGCGCAGGCCTGCACGATGGATGCCGGGTCTGGCACGTGCTCCAGCATTTCCATGCACGTCACCACGTCAAAGCCGGCCGGTTGCTCAAGCGCCATGGCTTCCGCGCTGATTTCGCGGTACTGCACGTTGTCGGTTTGTGCATCGAGCGCATGCAACTGGGCAATGCGCAGAACTTTGGTTGACAAATCGATCCCCGTGGCATTGGCACCGGAGCGCGCCAGCGAGTCGGTCAGAATGCCGCCGCCGCAGCCCACATCCAAAACAGTCTTGCCCTGA
>JALNWC010000539.1 GCA_023231075.1 Rhodoferax sp. | reverse complement strand
GTTTGCGTCAGCATCTCGTCGGCGCGTGAGGGTTGTACCGAACCGCTGGGGTGGTTGTGCGACAGCACCACGGCCGCCGCCTGGTGCTTGAGCGCCATCAACACGACCTCGCGCGGGTAGACGCTGGTTTGGGTCAGCGTGCCCTGAAACATTTCAACAAATGAGATCAGCCGGTTTTGCACGTCCAGAAACAGCACGGCAAACACTTCCTGTTGTCGCGCTGCGAGCTTCAATTGCAGGAAGTGCTTGACCGCGTCGGGCGTGGCAAACACGGTGCGCTCCTGCAGCCGCTGGGTCAGCGCACGGCGGGCCAGTTCCAGCACCGCCAACAGCTCGGAACGCTTGGCCGGCCCCAGCCCCTTGACGGGTTTGAGGTCTTCGGCGGTGGCGTTGAGCAGGCCGGCAATGCCGTCAAAACCGTTTTGGCCGTCTGCGCCGGGTTTGATGTCGAGCAGCTCGCGCGCCAGTTGAAACACGCCCTTGCCCTTGATGCCGGTGCGCAGCAGCAGCGCCAGCAGCTCCACGTCGCTTAAGGCGCCGGGGCCGCGGGCCAGCATTTTTTCGCGCGGGCGGGCATCGGGGGGCAGGTCTTTGAGGGGCATGGTGCGGGCTTTTACAATGGCGCACAGTTTATGCCAGCCCCCCACGGCTTTTGACCACGGGGGCATTCCCTGATTTTTAACGCACGCTTATCGCGCCACGGGCGCACAGGAACTTCATGACGACCTCTTGCCCAACCGTTCAACCCGGCTCTTTTCTGACCCTGCACTACCGCCTGAGTGGCCCGGCGGGCGACGTGGTCAACACCTTTGCGTCGGCGCCGGCCACCCTGACCCTGGGCACGGGCGAGTTGTCGCCGGCCCTGGAGGCGCGCCTGATCGGCTTGGCCGAAGGCAGCCGTACCACCCTGGAACTGGCGGCGGGCGAGGCTTTTGGCCCGCGCAGCCCCGACATGCTGCAATGGATGGCGCGCCAGGAGTTGCTGGACCTGGGCGGTGCCGACGAACACTACGCCGTGGGCGATGTGGTCAAGTTCCCCACGCCCGACGGCCAGGGTGAATTTGCCGGTGTGATCGTGGAATTTCGCAACGACCACAAGGGCGAAGCCGTGCGGTTTGACTTCAACCACCCGCTGGCGGGTCGGCCGGTGACGTTTGAAGTCCAGGTGATCGGGGTGTTATGAGCACCAACGCAGGTCTGGAGGTTTTGCTGGCCGAGCCGCGCGGCTTTTGCGCCGGGGTGGACCGCGCCATCGAAATTGTGGAGCGGGCGCTGGGCAAGTTTGGCGCCCCCATTTACGTGCGCCACGAGATCGTGCACAACACCTACGTGGTGAACGACCTGAAAGCCAAGGGGGCCATTTTTATTGAGGATATGGATGACGTGCCCGCCGGCGCCACGCTGGTGTTTTCTGCCCATGGCGTGAGCCGGGCGGTGCAGCTTGAGGCCGCCGCGCGCGGTTTTCGTATTTTTGACGCCACCTGCCCGCTGGTCACCAAGGTGCACGTGGAAGTGGCCAAGCTGGCCAAAGAGGGTTATGAGTTCATCATGATCGGCCACAAGGGCCACCCCGAGGTGGAGGGCACCATGGGCCAGCTCGACAGCGGTATTCACCTGGTCGAAGACGTGGCCGATGTGGCGCTGATTGCGCCGACGCAGACCGGCAAGCTGGCCGTGGTCACGCAAACCACCCTCAGCGTCGATGACGCCGCGGCCATTGCGGCGGCCATCAAGGCCCGTTTTCCGAATGTGCGCGAGCCCAAGCAGCAGGACATTTGCTACGCCACGCAAAACCGCCAGGACGCCGTCAAACTGATGAGCCCGCAGGTCGATGTGGTGGTGGTGGTGGGCAGCCCCACCAGTTCCAACAGCAACCGCCTGGCCGAGGTGGCGCGCAAGCTCGGCACGCCCGGCTACATGGTCGACAGCGCCGAAGAATTGCAGCCGCAGTGGTTCGAGGGCTGCCAGCGCGTGGGCCTGACCGCCGGCGCCTCGGCCCCCGAGATTTTGGTGACCCAGGTGATCGCGCGCCTGAAAGCACTGGGCGCGGTGTCGGTGCAGCGCATGCCCGGCGACCCCGAGAGCGTCAAGTTTCCGCTGCCCAAGGGTTTGCGGCTGGATCAAAACGAAGAAATCTAAGCTGAAACATCCCGTTGCTTCGCTTGCAATGACAGCGTCCCCACCCTACTTAATTTCAAAAATCATGCTAGACCTTACCCTGCTGCGCAAAGACCTGGCCCACGTGGTGGCCCGCCTGGAAACGCGCAAGAGCCCGCAAGCCTTTCTGGATGTGGCCGCCTTCACCCTGCTGGAGACCGAGCGCAAGAGCATCCAGATCCGCACCGAAGCGCTGCAGGCCCAGCGCAACAGCGCCAGCAAGCAAATTGGCCAGCTCAAGGCCAAGGGGCCTGCGGGCGCCGCCGAGGTGGATGCCGTGATGGCGCAAGTGGCGGGCATCAAGGACGAGCTGGAGTCGTCAGCCAAACGGCTCGACCAGATTCAGGCCGAGATGCAATCCCTGCTGCTG
>JALNWC010000538.1 GCA_023231075.1 Rhodoferax sp. | reverse complement strand
GTGCTGCCAAGCGCCATGCGTCGTTGCAAACCGCTTGTGTAGCCAAGCTACACCGCACGGTTTGCGCCTAGCCTGACACTTGTCCTCACGTCCTCCTTTGTCCAACTTATTTCTGCATCCCTAAGCGGCGTGGCAGGCGGGCAGGGCGTTGGCTGTCGCCATGCCGCTGCGCACCGCGCCTTCCAGGCTGGCCGGGTACGGCCCATCCACATAGTCGCCACAAGCCAGCAGCCCCGGCGCAATGCGGGCCGGGGGGCGCTGCAGGGCGGGCGTGCAGGCAAAGGTGGCACGTTTTTCAACCACGGTTTGCAGCAGGTGCAACGTCATGCCCAACTGCGCCTGGGCCTGCGCCAGAACCTGTGTTTCAAGTGTGGCGCGGTCGCCTTCGGCAGCACTCACGACAAACGCCAGCAAACCCGCCGGGCCACCCAGCTGGCCCCGGTCAAAGACAAATTGCGCAGGGTGTTGGCTGCGGCTGCGCAGTGTCAGCATGGGCTGCGCCAGCCTGGCCTCTGCCGCCCAGACATAAACGGTGGCGATGGCTTCAAAACGCAGGGTCTGACACAGGGCAGCCCACTGCTGTATTTGAATAGCTACTGATTCAGTAGCTATTGACGCACTATTCATAAGGGCTATAGCCGCATTTGATGCTGAAGTGGCAAGGATGACGGCATCAAAGGGCTCGCCGTCAAGCTGCCAGCCCCCGGCGCGCAATTTGCTTTGCCGGTCTTCTTGTACTTCACGCTGCATTTGCAAGCTTTGAACCCGGTGGCCCGGGCGCACCTGGGCACCGTTCTGTTGCAGCCAAGCCACTGCCGCGTCAGGAAACAGCGCGCTCAAATCGACCCGGGGCAGCAGCAGGCGCGAGCCGCCTTGCACGCCAAACAGGGCATCGCGCAGCACACGCAGGAACACCTCGGCACTGGCGCGCGAAGCCGGGGTGTTCAGGGCCGACACACACAGCGGGTCGATCAGCTCGGCGTTGACTTTTGCGGTGAGCCCGCAGCACAGGTCAGCCACCGACAGACTGGCAGCGCAGCTGAACCCTTTGCGTTGCCAGCCCAGCGCCGCCCGCAGCAGTGATGCCTTGTCGCTGAATGACCAGCCGCGCGCGCCGAGGATGCCGCCCAACGCGTCCAGCGGCGTCGGCCAGCTCTTGAACCGCAGGCCCTGGCCATCCGGGAACTGCAGCGCCATGGGCAGGCTCAGCAGCGCATCATCAGGGTTGACACCCACCTGGCGCATCAGCCTGAGGGTGTCGGTGTAGGCACCAATCAGGATGTGCTGGCCGTTGTCCAGCGTCACGGGTGTGCCATCGGGCAGCGTGCAATTTTGTAAGCTTTTTAAGGCTCTGGCCCTTCCGCCATAAGCGTGAGTAGCTTCCAAAACTGTAGCAGAGTGACCGGCTTGGGTGGCCGTGACCGCCGCCGCCAGACCGGCCCAGCCCGCGCCGATGATGGCAACTTTCAAGGCGTGTGCTTTCTGCTCATGCCCTTGCCAAATCATTCATGTCCAGGCGCACCGCCGCAGACAGTGCAGGCGCGCGTCAAGGCGAGGCAACAACGACAGGGGTGCTTTGGCAATGGCATCACAGCCGCCCCAGCGCCTGCAGCTTCCAGGCCAGCCAGAGTTTGCGCAAGGGCGTCAGGCTGATGCGCTGGTGCAACACGGCAAAGTTCTCAAGCTCAATCTCGCAGAGCAGGGCGCGGTAAATGCTGGCCATCATCAGGCCGGGCTTTTGCGCGCGGCGGTCTGCCGCGGGCAACAGGGCCAGCGCCTGGTCGTACAAGCCCTGGGCGCGCTGCGCCTGAAAGCGCATCAGGGCGGTGAAACGCTCTGAGTAAGTGCCGTCCAGAATCTCCTGGGCGGTCACGCCAAACTGCTTCAACTCGTTGATGGGCAGGTAAATGCGCCCACGCCGCGCGTCTTCACCGACATCACGAATGATGTTGGTGAGCTGCAGCGCCTGGCCCAGGGTGTGGGCGTAGGCGGTGGTTTGTGCCTGGGTCTGGCCAAAAATCTGCGCCGCGACTTCGCCCACCTCGCCCGCCACCAGGTGACAGTAGCGCGAGAGGCCGGGAAAATCCAGGTAACGGGTCTGGTTCAAGTCCATCTGGCAGCCGTCAATCACCGCCTGCAGGTGGCGTTCTTCAATGTGAAAGCTGGCCGCAAGCGGCATCAACGCCTGCATGGCCGGGTGGCTGGGCGTGCCAGCGAAGGCTTGTGCCGCTTCAGTGCGCCACCATTGCAGCTTGGTGGCAGCCACGCCGGGGTCGACCATGTCGTCCACCACGTCGTCCACCTCACGGCAAAACGCATAAAACGCCGTGATGGCGGCGCGCTTGGGCGGCGGTAAAAACAAGAAGGCGTAATAAAAACTGCTGCCTGAGGCAGCGGCTTTTTGCTGGACGTAGTCTTGTGGCGTCATCTCAGCGCCCGCGCCGAACCCGCAACAACTCATCGAGGATCAGGCACGCGGCACCCGCGGTGATGGCGCTGTCGGCCACGTTGAAGGCCGGAAAGTGCCAGCCCCTGGCATG
>JALNWC010000537.1 GCA_023231075.1 Rhodoferax sp. | reverse complement strand
TTGCATTGCAGCAAATTAGAGACGCATTTCTAATCAGTTGGGGTCAGAGCACGTCGCTGCGCGAGTGGTCTGACCCGCAAGGTCTCAAGTTAGTTGGGGTCAGAGCACGTCGCTGCGCGAGTGATCTGACCGCCCGTTGCCAGCGACGGCCAACTTGCCTTGGTTCATCCCTTTGATGACATCGAAAGTCTGGGGAGCGGACAGATCCGCGCCGCGGCACTGCTTGACGGTGTGGCTGCCAACCTGGCCGGTGTCGATCCTTATGTTGGGGGTCGCCTGGGGCGCCTGGCCTTGACCGCGGACGGGCTGGAAGCGCGTGACCGGCGCGTGTTTGACTGGTGCCACGAGCGACGTATTCCGGTGGCGTTTGTGATGGCGGGCGGGTATGGTCGGCAGATTGAAGAAACCGTCGAGATTCAAAGCCGCAGCTTTCGCGCGGGGCCGTCCCATGCGCAGCGCGGGGGCATCGACCCAGGCGGGCATTGAAATTATTGAAATCCCGGTCATGCGAATATCACAAGAGGAAGGGGCCGAAATGTTTCACAATTCAAACTCGCACGCCAAATGCGTGCCATTACAAGGAGACTTGATTCATGGCGTTGACCCCTTTTGAAGCGCGAAGCTACCCGGAAAAACCGACCGATGTGTACCTGTTTGCCACCTGCCTGATTGACCAGTTCACGCCCGAGGCCGGGCTGGACACGGTCAAGCTGCTGGAGCGCGAGGGTATCCGGGTGCATTTTCTGGAGCAGCAAACCTGTTGCGGTCAACCCGCCCATAGCAGTGGTTTCCCGGATGAAGCCGTGCCGTGGCCGTGCAGCAATTGAAGCTGTTTGTCGAGCCCTGGCCGGTGGTGATTCCATCGGGTTCCTGTGGCGGCATGATCCGCAAGCATTACCCGCAGCTGTTTGCCGACGACCCGGTGCTGCACGCCAAAGCCCTTGACCTGTCCGAGCGGGTCTATGAGCTCAGCGAATTCCTGGTGCATGTGGTCAATTTCAGCCAGCCCGACCTGGGCGCACCCTGCACCGTCGCGCTGCACACCTCGTGCCACGCGCGCCGTGAAATGGGCGCCCATGAGACCAGTGTGGCGCTGCTCGACAGCCTGGCGCAGGTGAAGGTGGCGGTGCAGGCGCGCATCGAAGAATGCTGCGGTTTTGGCGGCACCTTTGCCATGCGTTACCCCGACATTTCCGAGGCCATCGTCAGCGACAAGGTCGCCGCCATCCGCGACACCGGGGCGGCGTCGGTGGTCAGTGCCGACTGCGGCTGCCTGCTCAACATCACCGGCCGCGCAGCCAAACAGGATGAGCTGGCCGGCTTGTCCCAAACCACACTGCCGGGCGAGCACCTGGCCAGCTTTTTGTGGCGCCGAACGACCGAACCCGCCAGCCGCGGAGACGCCGCATGAAGGCCAGCCCAAACCCCACCGCCGCGGCCGAAGCCCAGGCGCGCAGCAGCATTCTGGCGCGCTTGCGTGCGCCGACCACGCCAGCAGCGCTGCCATTGCCCGATGTCAAAGCCTGGTTTGAGACGCACCAGCGCCACGAGGACAGCGCCCAGCGCGTCAGCCGCCTGCGCGCGGCGCTGGAGGCCGTCAAGACCGAGGTGCACGACACCACGGCGGCCGATTGGCCCGAGCTGTTGTTGCGCCTGATCGCCGCCAAGGGCCTGCGCAATTTGCTCATTGGCAGCGACACACCGCACGGCGCCGAGCTGGAGGCGCGCCAGCCCGCCAGCCTGGAGCTCAAGCGCTATGCCGAGTCCATCGATTCCTGGCGTGATGTGCTGTTTGACGAGGTGGATGCCTCGCTCACGCTGGCCAAAAGCGCGATGGCCGAAGTGGGCAGCCTGATCCTGTGGCCCACGCCACAGGAGCCGCGGCTGATGTCGCTGGTCCCGTCGGTGCACTTTGTACTGCTCGATGTGGACACCATTCACGCTGATTTTTATTCGGCCATGAGCTTTGAAAACTGGAAAGACCGCTTGCCGGCCCATGCGCTGTTGATTTGCGGCCCGTCCAGGACCGCCGACATTCAGCAGACGCTGGCTTACGGTGCGCACGGCCCGCGCGAGCTGGTGGTGTTGTTGCGCCACCCGGCAACCCAAAGCGAAGGAGCCGCCGCATGAGCCAGGTCATCAAAATCCATCCGATGGACGACTTCAAGGAGCGCAGCCGCAGCGTGCTCAACGACCCGGGGCAGCGCAAGAATTTTCGCGGGGCCATGGACTACTTGCAGGCCAAGCGCCGTTCCCAATTTCCTGATGAGGACGAATTGCAGGGTCTGCGTGAGCTGGGTTCGCAGATTCGCCGCTACAGTCTGGCCAACTTGCCGCGCCTGCTGGAGCAGCTCGAAGCCAAACTCAGCGCCAACGGCGTCCAGGTGCACTGGGCGCAAAACCCCGAGGAAGCCAACGCCATTGCATTGGGCATTGCGCAGCGGGTCAAGGCCAAACGCATCATCAAGGGCAAGTCGATGGTGAGCGAGGAGGTGGGTTTCAACCACGCCATGGAAGCCGCCGGCATCGAGGCGCTGGAATCCGACATGGG
>JALNWC010000536.1 GCA_023231075.1 Rhodoferax sp. | reverse complement strand
TCTTTGGGCGCATTGCGTCGTTGCAAATCGCTTGTTTAGCAGAGCTAAACGGCGCGCTTTGCGCCTCGCACTGCATCCCAAATCCGGCCGTCAAAATGCACAACTTATTACTTTACGAGCCCTTAGAGACCACGCAGCTGCATCGGCAGTGGCGCAAAACCGTGGTTCAAGGGCCCGCTGCCCTGGCCGGTTTTGACCGAGGCCCCGGCTTGCAATGCCTGGCGCACAAAGTCACGCGCTTGCTGCACCGCTTGCGTGAGCGTGGCGCCGAGCGCCAGGTGCGCGGCGATGGCGCTGGACAGCGTGCAGCCGGTGCCGTGGGTGTTGGCGGTGGCGATGCGCGGGGCCGCCATCCAGATCGGCTCGCCTGAGGCTTCAAGCAGCACATCGATCACCTTGTCACCGGCCAGATGCCCGCCCTTGAGCAGCACGGCGCGGGCGCCACGGGCAACCAGTTCAGCCGCCGCCTGCGCCATGTCCTGTGCGCTGGCAAGTGGCCGACCGACCAGCAGCGCTGCTTCGTCGAGGTTGGGGGTGATCAGCGCTGTGCGCGGAAACAGCTCGGCCACCAGCACGGCAATGGCCGGATCGTCGATCAGCTTGGCGCCGCTGGTGGCGACCATGACCGGGTCGAACACCACGCGGCTGAGTTGATGGCGGTCGATGGCCTGCGCCACGGTGCGCACGATCTCGGGCGAATGCAGCATGCCGACCTTGACCGCATCGGCGCCAATGTCTTCCAGCACGGCGTCGATCTGCGCGCGCAGCATGTCGGGCGGCACCGGGTGGATGGCGCGCACGCCGCAGGTGTTTTGCGCGGTGAGCGCGGTGATGGCGGTCATGCCGAAGCAGCCCAGAGCGGCAAAGGTTTTCAGGTCGGCCTGGATGCCGGCGCCGCCGCCGCTGTCCGAACCGGCGATCGACAGGACGCGCGGGTATTGGTGAATGCGTTCAATGTTCATGGTGTTTGGTGTGCTCTGAGAATGTCCTGAAATGCAGCTGCCGCCGCCTGCGGGTTGGCCGCCGAGCAAATGGCGCTGACCACCGCCAGGCCATCGGCACCGGCTTGCAGCAGCTCAGTCGCATTGCCCGGATGAATGCCGCCAATGGCCACCAGCGGCAGGCCGGTCATGGCGCGCACCTGGCGCACGCCGGCCAGCCCCCAGGGCTTGGCGGTGTCGGTCTTGGTGGGGGTGGCGTAGACCGGGCTGATGCCCAGGTAGTCCACCGCCTGCCCGGCCGCGCGCGCCACATCGCCGAGGTTTTCCACCGACAGGCCGATGAACACCCCGGGCGGCAACCGTTGCCGCGCCAGCGCCACCGGCATGTCGGACTGGCCCAGGTGCACGCCCTGGGCACCGCAGGCCAGCGCCACATCCAGGCGGTCGTTGATGATGAGGGGCACGTCAAACGGGGCCAGCAGGTCTTTGACGGCCAGCGCCAGCGCCACGAAGTCGTGCGTGCCCAGCGTTTTTTCGCGCAACTGCACACAGCTGACGCCACCCTGCACCGCCGCCAGCAGCACGTCAGTCAGGGTACGACCGCGCAGGCCGGCCTGGTCCGTGACCAGGTAAAGGCGCAACACCTCAGGCAATACCTTTTTCATCGCATGACGGGTTGACGGTCAGCTTGAGGCGCTGCGCGAAGGTTTCCTCTTCAAGCAACTGCAACTGGTCCAGCAGCGCCATTTGCAGGCTGCCCACGCCCCGCCCCTTCGCTTGCACAGCCTGGGTGGCCACTTCGCCGACCACGCCCAGGTAGGCCATGGCCGACACGGTGGCGCGCCAGGCGTCGGGCTGCACCGCGCAAAACGCCCCCACCAGCGCCGTGGCCGAGCAGCCCACGCCGGTGATGCGGGTCATCCATTCATGGCCGTTGGCCAGGCTGGCATGGCGACCATTGGCGTCAAGCACCTGGTCCACCGGGCCGCTCACGCACACCACGCCACCGCTGCGGGCGGCCAGCTCACGCGCGGCCTGCAAAGCGCCGGCCACGGCAGCGCTGCTGTCGACGCCGCGGGTTCGGGCGGCCAGGCCCGCCACGCTCATGATCTCCGAGGCGTTGCCGCGGATCACGCCCGGCATGGCCTGGCGCATCAGGGCCTGAATGCTCTCGTTTCGGTATGGGGTCGCGCCGGCGCCCACGGGGTCGAGCACGATGGGGATGCCGCGTGCCGTGGCCACGTCCAGGGCCTGGCACATGCTCGTGATCCAGTACGGCTCCAGCGTGCCGATGTTGAGCACCAATGCCTGGGCGATGGCGGCCATGTCGGCCACCTCTTCGTGGGCGTGCGCCATCACCGGCGAGGCGCCCATGGCCAGCAACACATTGGCGTTGAAATTCATCACCACCAGGTTGGTGATGCTGTGCACCAGCGGGCGCCGGGCGCGCACCGCCAGCACGTCGGCCCAGAGATCGGAAGGCAAAAGAAGATTGGCCATGACAGATTCCAGCAAATGATCCGGGGCCGCTTGCGCACAAGGCGTGTGGTGAACGCTTTCCTACGCTGGCACGACCCAGATCAGGTTACAAGGGATGCAGAAATGCCAAATATC
>JALNWC010000535.1 GCA_023231075.1 Rhodoferax sp. | reverse complement strand
CGCGCATGGCGGCTTCGGTGATGGCGGCCACCTGTGGCTTGCGACCCACCGCAGCGGCAATTTCATCGACACACTCGATGTCGATCAGGGTCGAGTCCATGTCAAAGGCGATCAGCTTGAAATCGGTCAGGCGCAGCGGCGGGTTGATGCCTGCAATGATCAGGCCGGGGGCGAATACGGAGGCTTTCATGGGTTTATTACGGGGCTAAAAGCCAATTAAAAGTTGTTTCAGAGTTGAATGAAGTCCAGCGCGTCAAGTTCGCCGTTTTGGGAGACTGCGCCGAAAAGCTCATGTGTTGCACCAAGGTCTATTGGTTGCGCAACTGGCTCAAAAACCGTGTCTGTGGCCAGCCCGTGCACCTGGGGCGCAGGCTGGCGAACGGTACCGTCCGGCGCCAAAGTTGATAGCAAACCAATGTCGTAACCCAGGGGTGTTTGCGGGGTGATGTGGTTGCTCAGGCACACACCGCCATGGGCTGTGCGACGCACCTGCAATTCCTCAATCTGTCCC
This sequence comes from Rhodoferax sp., assembly GCA_023231075.1. Lineage (GTDB taxonomy): Bacteria > Pseudomonadota > Gammaproteobacteria > Burkholderiales > Burkholderiaceae_C > Rhodoferax. Next base: position 2,048 of record JALNWC010000535.1, on the reverse strand, counting down.
TCCAACTGCGAAATGACCGCTTTGGTCGCCGCTGCTGCCTCGGCAAAACCAGCTTGCGACTGTTCATTGGCCAGAAAAATATAGGCCGTGTCCAGTTCGCCTGGTGCTGTGTAAGGTTCAGGAAAAGCACGCTGCAACTCACCCGGTACGCGCATTACACGGCCGATGAACTGCATGGCAAAGTCCTCATCGTTTACCGATTTGGTCGATGCGAGCACAAAAGCGCGTGGCGCATCAAATCCGGTGCCTGCGGCCTGCTTGAAGATCAGCACCTCAATGGCGGTGTTGACGGCAATGGCCGCCATCATGACCGGGTCGGGCTCCTCGGCCGAGTGCATGGCAACTGCGTTGGGGGCAATGCCCAGCTCTTTTGTCAAAAAATCATACGCTTCACGGATGGCCGCATCACCATTGGCCACCTGCACCAGTAGCAGCGGTATGGTTGCCAGGCCCCGGCTTTTGAGCAACTGGCCAATGTACTGATTGCGCCGCCAGGCACGGCGCAAAACAGTCAGCTTCAAATCGGTGATGCCCTGCATGGAGTCTCGCAGGTCATACACCACCGTTTCCAGCCAGGGCTTGTTCAGGCGTTCGGCCACCACGTCGGCCCGACTCACGCTGAACGCCTTGAAGGCAATATTACCCGCGCTGGCTATGAATTCGTTGAGCTGCGCGTCCTTGGGTGTGGCACTTGCCATCAGCAGATAGTCGGCACCCAACCACTTCACAAAGCGGCCAAACTCGGTGGCCACATGCAGGGCAATGTGCGCCTCATCCACGATCAAACCAATTTCCAGTCCACGCGAACGCGCCAGCGCAAAGTAGGCTGCCAGGCTGCGCACTTCGTCATCAGCCTTGTCGGTGTAGAGCGCTTTGTGCGATTTGGCACTGGCCACGCCCTGCACCGTTGACACCAATACCTGGCCTGCCTCGGGGGTCTCGTTGCGTGCCACCGCCAGGTGTTTGGCAATCAGTCCGGTCTCTGTGGACTGGCTGTCAAGCGTGTCCACCGTTTGCGCCACCAGATTGACGTAAGGCACAAACCATAACCACAGCACCGAATTTGATTTGCTGACCTGTTCCAGAATTCGGGTCAGCATGAAGGTCTTGCCCGAGCCCGTGGGGCTGCGCAGAAGGCAGGGCGCGCGCGGCGTATCTGCCAGCGCCTCACACACCCCGCGAATGATGCGTGCCTGAAACTGCTTGGGCGAAAAGCCTGCCGATTGCGGCGCGGTGATGGGGGGTGAAAGGATCATGAGGTATTACACCGGCGAATGCGTGCGCAGCCAGTCTTTCAGCGCGGCGTCAATACGCGTCTGCCAGCCGCTTCCCGCGGCCCGGAAAGCCTGCACTACATCGGGCGAAAGACGGATCGTGGTGGAAACCTTGGGTGGTGTTTTTTGTGGGCCACGCGTACGCATGCCCAGTGTTTCTTGCAGCTTGGCAGGTAAAACCTCTTGCGCAGGTTTGAACTGCTGCATGTCGGCTGCGGTCAATTCGCGGACTTCGCCGCTGGCATCAATGAGTGGGGCGCGTTTGGTCATAGCTCCTGATCTCCCGTAAGTTCGCTTTGCGAAAACTGATGACACGAATGCCATCCTCAATAGGTGTGAAACACAACACATGCAAGCGGCCATCCAGCAAACCCAAGGCCACAAAGCGTTGCTCGGGGTAGGATTTGCGTCTGTCCAGCTTGACCAGTGCGGTACCGAAGTCGAAATCTGCAGCCCGCTCAAACGACAACCCGCGCTCCAGCACGTTGACGTCATTTTTATGGCTATCGAAGTCGATATGCATAAGCTAATTGTAGTAACGCTATTCCAAAGCACCAGACAGTGGGGGAATTTTCTTGCGCCGCTTTGCAAGCTGCCCATGCAGCAGAGCGCGCGCCAGCGACAGGCTTTCCTTGAAGTCGCTGATCTCGGCGCGCATGGCGGCTTCGGTGATGGCGGCCACCTGTGGCTTGCGACCCACCGCAGCGGCAATTTCATCGACACACTCGATGTCGATCAGGGTCGAGTCCATGTCAAAGGCGATCAGCTTGAAAT
>JALNWC010000534.1 GCA_023231075.1 Rhodoferax sp. | reverse complement strand
GCCGCTTGAACATCGCTTGTTATTGTTGTCCGACCTGCCCGGCGTCAAGGTCAACTCAAGCCTGGTGCCGGGCGCTGCGCCGGGCAGTTCCGACCTGATTGTCAACCTGACACCGGGCAAACGCATCAGCGGCAGCATCGATGCCGACAATGCGGGTAACCACTACACCGGTGCCAACCGGATCGGTGCCACCATCAATTTCAACGAGCCACTGGGTCTGGGCGATGTGGCCTCACTGCGGGCGCTGACCTCAGGTAAAGGCTTGAACTACCTGCGCGGCGCCTACCAGATGCAATTTGGCAAGGCCAAGGCTGGCGTTGCCTACGGCGCCTTGCGGTATGAGTTGGGCGAGGAATTCGCCAGCCTGGGCGCCCACGGAACCACCCAGGTGGCCAGCCTGTTCGGCAGCTACCCATTGATTCGTTCACGCAATGAAAATTTGTATGCCGGCCTGGTACTCGACGCCAAAAAATTTCGGGACGAAGTGGACGCCACGGGCAGCGTAGCCGACAAAAAGGCGCAGGTGCTGACAACCAGTGTCTCCGGTAACAGCATCGACGCACTGGGCGGTGGCGGCCAGACCTCGCACGCATTGGCCTGGTCCACCGGCAACATCGACCTGCAAACCCCAAGCGAGCAAGCGCTGGACGCGGTCACAGCGCAAAGCAACGGCCATTTCAACAAGCTGGCGTTCGGCCTGGCACGCCTGCAACACGTCACCGATACCGTCTCGCTGTACGGCGCCATCAATGGCCAATACGCATGGAATAACCTGGATGTGTCAGAAAAAATGGAACTCGGAGGCATGTATGGCGTGCGCGCCTACCCCGAGGGCGAAACCTACGCCGATCAGGGCTATGTGATCAACCTCGAAGCCCGCTGGCAGTTGCCAAAACTCAGCACCAGCCTGCCGGGTCAGGTGCAACTCATTGGCTTTATCGACACCGGCCGCGCCACCATCAACAAAAATCCCTGGTCAGCCGAACCCAACAAACGCACCTTGAGCGGCGCCGGCGTGGGTGTGAACTGGTATGAGACCAACAACTTCATGGTGCGGGCCTATTACGCAGTCAAGGTCGGTGATGAAGCCGCCACCTCGGCCCCCGACAAGTCCGGTCGCTTCTGGATTCAGGCTGTCAAGTATTTCTGATTCGCCTGACCCGACAAGCCAAGCACAAAACACCTTCAATTGACTGGAACCCATCATGAACCGCTCTTACCGATCTATCTGGAATAACAGCACCGGCACCTTTGTTGCCGTACCCGAAAACGCCCGCAGCGCTGGTAAAAAAACTTCTTCCGGCGTAACCGCCACCGGCCTCAGCGCAGGTTTCACACTGCAAGCACTGGCGGTGTCGGTCATGCTGGCGTTTGGCGCCAACGCGCTGGCGCAACCTGTCGGCGGTGTGGTTGCAGCAGGTGCTGCCACCATCACGACCGGGGCGACCAGCACCACCATCAACCAGTCGACCCAAAACGCCATCATCAACTGGCAGAGTTTCAACATCGCCGCCGGCCAGTCGGTGCAGTTTGTGCAGCCCGGCAGTTCCTCCATCGCATTGAACCGGGTGCTGGGTTCTGACCCGTCAAGCATCCTGGGCAGCCTGAGCGCCAATGGCAAGGTGTTTTTGGTCAACCCCAATGGCATCCTGTTTGGGCAAGGCGCCTCGGTCAACGTCGGTGGGCTGCTGGCGTCCACCCTGGACATCACCAACAATGATTTTCTGGCGGGCAATTACAAATTCTCAGGCAATGGCACGGGCACGGTGCTGAACCAGGGCAGCCTCAATGCCGACGGTGGCTATGTCGCCCTGCTGGGTGCCAACGTCAGCAACCAGGGCACCATCTCGGCCCAGCTCGGCAGCGTGGTGCTGGCGGCGGGCAAGGTCATGACGATGGACGTGGCGGGTGACGGCCTGCTCAACATTGCCGTCAACGAAGGCGCAGTCAATGCGCTGGTACAAAACGGCGGCCTGATCCGTGCCGACGGCGGCCAGGTGCTACTCACCACCCAGGCGGCGGGCAGCCTGTTGCAAAACGCGGTCAACAACACCGGCATGATCCAGGCGCAGACCCTGGTCACGGGTGAGAGCGGCAGCATCATGCTGATGGGTGGCATGACAAGTGGCACCGTGAACGTGGGCGGAACGCTGGATGCCTCAGCACCCAAGGGTGGCAACGGTGGTTTCATTGAAACCTCTGCGGCGCATGTGAAGGTGGCTGACGACGCCAGAATCACCACGCTGGCGAGTTCTGGAAAGACCGGGACGTGGTTGATCGACCCGACGGATTACACCGTGGCCGTGTCGGGCGGTGACATCACGGGCGCAGCACTGGGCACCAGCCTGGATTTAACCAGCGTCACCCTGCAAAGTGGTGCGGGCAGCGCCGGCACGGCGGGTAATGTCAACGTCAATGACGCGGTATCCTGGACCGGAACCACCACCTTGACCCTTGACGCCGTGAACGATGTCAACATCAACGCGGCCATTACCGGCATCAACGGCAGCGTCGCGGCCATCGCCGGTCATGACGTCAACGTCGCAGCCGCCACCAAAACGACAACGGGGATGCTTT
>JALNWC010000533.1 GCA_023231075.1 Rhodoferax sp. | reverse complement strand
TTGGCCTGGCGGATGGCGCCAAACATGGCGGCATAAGTGGCGGCGCCGTCCTGTAGCAGACTGACCTTGTTGCCCAAAATGAGCGGGCTGTCGCTGATGGCCTGCTCCAGCGCCATTTGCTTGTCCAGCAGGTCCAGGTCGCCCGACTTGCGCTTCAGCGCGGCCAGGATGGCGGCATTTCTTTTGGCCGAGACCGGGCCGCGCGCGGTTTCGAAGTTGGCTTCTTGCGCGCTGTGGCGCGCAATCAGGGCGTCGGTGTCAGGCAGGGTGGCACAGCCCGCCGCAGCCAGGCCCGTCAGCAGCACGAGCACGAGTCGGTTGAGAATTTTCCGCATCATTTTTTTCCTTGTAGCCATTGCACACAATCACTGTCCTGGCCCGGTCCGGCATCAACCAGCGGGATCAGCGCCAGCAGCGGGTTGATCACGCCCAGCGCCACCGCACCCAGTGCGCGCGCGGCCATCCGGGTTGGATCCACCCGGATGACGGGCTTGGCGAAATTGCCACTGATGTGGATCGGACTGCGCAAGGCCAGCGGGCTGGTGTTTTTGGTTTTCTGGTTGAGCGTCAGGTCCAGCTTTTCCTGCGCCAGGTCGATGTGGCCACGGCCCAGGAGTGTGGTCACTTCGGTGTCGAGCAGCAAGGTGTCAGCCTGCATGTCACCGGCCTTGACATCGAAGTTGGCCACCGCACAGCGCAGCTTGATTTGCTTGTCGCCGGTGAGCGTCAGCCGGAAAATTTCCCACAGGTGCAAACCGGCTTTTTCCATGGTCATCTGGCTGATCTCGCCGCCCGAGACCAGCAGCGCGACCGAACCATCGGCATGGGCCAGCATGCTGCCCACCGAGTTGCCACGGCCGGCCAGCCTGATCTGGCCACCGATCTGGCTGGTACTGGCATTGCCTTGTTGATCGGCTGGCAGCAATTTGGCCAGCGCCAGCCGTTGGAGCTGCAGCTGGGCCTTGGCCTGAATCGGATTGTGGCGACCATCCAGCGTGATCGCCGCCATCAGTTGCCCACCGGCCACGCCAAAGCGCAGCGGGTCCAGGGTCAGCACCGAATCCTTCAGGCTCAAATGGGTGCTGAGCGCTTCCAGCGGCATGTAGCTGGCCTGGCGGATCGATTGGGCGCTAAATTTGAGCTCGGCGTCCAGCGTGTCCCAGTGTGCAAATTTGAAAGGGATGTCGGGCATGACCCGTTTGGAGGTTGGCGTGACGGCCCCGGCCGCACCGGTCTGCTCAACGGCTTTGATCGCCGCCTGCACTTTTCCTGGGTGCGCGCCAATCACCGGGCCCAGGTCTTCCAGGGTGAGCCGGGTGGACACCAGATCCGCCGTCAGCAGGGGCCGCTTGCCCCCTGTCTTGACCTGAATCCAGCCGCTCAGGTCGCTGGTGCCGACGCGGCCGGTAAATGATTCGTAGCGCACCGTGTTGCCCTGGCGCAGCAGGTGCCCGTGCGTCACATAGTCGCGCGTGGCCGGGAAAGCGATGCCGGTCAGGGTAAAGAGCTGGTTCAGGTTGTCGCCGCTGAGCGCCAGCTGCATGTCGATGGCGGAGAATTTGAGCAGGCTGGTGATGTGACCCTCGGCCCGAACATGGGTGTGTCCCACGGTGGTGTCGATCGTCAGGCCAAATGGCGTGCTGTCATCACGCAGGGCCAGCACCGAGTCGCCCGTGCCTTTGGCCACCAGCGGCAGGCCCTTGTAGCTGCCTTTGGCGCTGAAAGAGATGCCGGGCGCTGCGTTGCTGTCGGCGGGCTTGGTCAGGCTGGAGAGTTCGGCGCGGATGCTGGTCTGGCTGGCCACGTCCTCAAAGCCAATCACACCCTGGTCAAGCGTGAGGCGGTCGATGTCGATGCGGGCGCTCTCGTCTTGCTGATTGCGGTCCAGCAGCCAGGTTTTTCGGCCATCGCGGTGCTGCTCCAGGAAAACAATGGGTTTGACCAGGTGCAGGTCAGACAGCACCAGGCGCCGTGCCAGCAGCTGCGGCAGGTGGATGGACAAGGCCACTTCGTCGGCTTGGAGCATGTGGGCTTGGGCCGCCCAGGCCGGGTTGGCAAAGGTGACCTGCCGGGCTTGCACGCGCGGCCAGGGCCAGCCCGGATGCACCCCAAGATCGCCCTGGATCGACAACGCCCGGCCGGTTTGGGCCAGCACCTGTCGCTCCAGCGGCGCGCGCAGCCAGTTCCAGCCAAACAGGGCAATGAACAAGACCCCCACGATGACGAGTGCTAGCGCCGCACTGGCCAGCCATTTGAGGGCGCGTAGCAGGATCATGCAAAGGGTTCCCAAAAGGATGAGCCGCAAAACTTGAATTATTGATGATGAACGCCGAGGCTACTTGGGTGGAGCAGCCAAGTCAGTGCGCTGACGCACCGACTGGAACAAGCCAAGGCACGACGATGTGTTTTTAACCCCTGGAGAAAAACCTGATGAAACACAAAGCAATGGCTCGGTCTTTGCTGCTGTCGCTGGCACTGGCGGCTGGTACCACCGCCTTCGCCCAGATCAGTTTCAACATCGTGGTGGCGCCGCCCGCGCCGCTGTATGAGGTGGTGCCCATGATGCAACCCGGCTACGTCT
>JALNWC010000532.1 GCA_023231075.1 Rhodoferax sp. | reverse complement strand
TCACCCGCCGAGCTGCCGCGCATTGGCGCCGAGCTGGCTGCCTTGCGTGGCGTCAGCCTGGCAGACCTGGCCGAGGCCACCACGCGCAACGCGCTGGCGGCGCTGCCCAGGCTGGGGGCGTTGCTGTCACCTTGCTTGCCTGGTTAAAGCATCTTTTCCAGAAACGCCCGGGTGCGGGGATGCCCGGGGGCGGCAAACAGCGCGCGCGCCGGGCGCGACTCGACGATGACGCCGCCGTCCATGAAGACGGCGCGGCCCGCCACCTCACGGGCAAAGGCCATTTCATGCGTGACCACAAGCATCGTCATGCGCTCCTCGGCCAGCGCGCGCAGGGTGTTGAGCACTTCGCCGGTGAGCTCGGGGTCGAGCGCCGAGGTCGGCTCGTCGAACAGCATGATGTCGGGCTCCATGGCCAGCGCGCGGGCGATGGCCACGCGCTGCTTCTGGCCGCCCGACAGGCGCGAGGGATAGGTGTCGCGCTTGTCGAACAAGCCCACCTTGCGCAGCAGGGCCTCGGCCTTGGGCACGATCTCATCAAGCTGCACGCCCTTGACGGTCAGCGGCGCCTCGATGATGTTTTGCAGCACGGTCAGGTGCGGGAACAGGTTGAAGTGCTGAAACACCATGCCCATCTTGCGGCAGACGCGCCGGATGTCGGCTTCCGGCACATAGTGGCAATGGCCCTGGGCATCGGTGGTCACCAGCGCCTCGCCCTCGATGGCGATGCTGCCGCGATGGATGGTTTCCAGATGGATCAGGCAGCGCAAAAAGGTGCTTTTGCCCGAGCCGGACGGTCCGATGACGGCGATGACCTCGCCCTGGTCGACGTCGAGCGAGACGCCCTTGAGCACCTCCACCGGGCCGAAACGCTTGTGCACATCAATCGCGCGGATCATCGGACTATTCATCATAGACAGCGTATTTCTTTTCCAGACGCTGGAAGCCGTAGGTCAGCACCAGGGTCATGAACAGGTAGAAGGCGGCCGCCACCACGAAAGGCATGGTGGTGAAATCGCGCTGCACAATGCCGCGCGCCGCGCGCAGCAGGTCGTTCATGGCCAGCACGTAAATCAGCGAGGTGTCCTTGACCAGCGTGATGGTCTCGTTACTCATCGGCGGCAGGATGCGTTTGAGCACTTGCGGCAGCACGATGCGGCGCATGGTCTGCGGGTAGCTCAGACCCAGCACCTTGGCGCCCTCGTACTGGCCCCGGTCGATCGACTGGATGCCGGCGCGGAAGATTTCCGCAAAGTAGGCCGAGTAGTTCAGCACGAAGGCGACGATCGCCGACGGGAAATCGGGCAAGCGCACGCCAATGACCGGGATGAAGGGCAGGGCAAAGTAGATGAACAGCATCTGCAGCATCAAGGGCGTGCCGCGCATCAGCCAGATGTAGCCGTTGACCAGTGTGCTGAGCAAAGCAAAGCGCGAAATCCTGATCAAGGCCAGCGCCAGGCCCAGCGGCACCGCCAGCACGAAGGTGATCAGGAAGACCTGAAGCGTGACGCCGCTGCCTTTAAGTAGGGGCGGCAAGATGGTGGCGAAGTAGTCCATGGCAAAGTGTCAGGGCCCGCAAATAAAAATCCGGCCGGGTAGCGCCACAGCGAGCCTACCGGATGGCCGGATGTCGGGTTGCAAGCCCGGAGCCTGACGGGCTTATTTCTTGACGATGTCCTTGCCAAACCACCGGGTCGAAATTTTGGCGGCGGTGCCATCCATCTTCATGTCGTCGAGCGCCTTGTCGAGCTTGGCGGCCAGCTCGGTGTCATCCTTGCGGGTACCGACACCGTAGTCTTCGGTGCCAAAGTGCTCGTCCAGCACACGGTACTCGCCCGGCTTCTTGCCGGTGTAGTAGCGGCCGACGATTTCATCCACCACCAGTGCGTCGAGTCGGCCGACCGAGAGGTCCATCAGCGCCGTGACGTTGTCGCCAAACTTCTTGATTTCCTTGATCGACTTGGCGGTAGCCTCGTCCTTCTGAATGGCTTCCACCGCGCTGCTGCCGTCCTGCACGCCGACCACCTTGCCGGTCAGTTGCACCTTGGTTTTGACCGGCGATTTCTCGGTCACCACGATGATCTGGCGGTTTTCCAGGTAGGGCTTGGTGAACAGGATGTTGGCCTTGCGCTCCTCGGTGATCGTCAGGCCGTTCCACAGCACGTCGATGCGCTTGCCGTTGAGCTCGGACTCCTTGGCGCTCCAGTCGATCGGCTTGAAGCTGACCTCGACACCGAGGCGTTTGCCGGCTTCCTTGGCCAGGTCGATGTCAAAGCCGACCAGTTCGTTCTTGTCGTCACGAAAACCCATGGGCGGGAAGTTGTCATCCAGGCCAATGACAATGGCTTGGGCGGCGACCGGAGCCGGGGTGGCCGCCACAGGCGCTTCCTTCTTGCCACAGCCCGCGACCACCATGGCAGCCATCAGGCCGGAGATCAACCACAAAGCGTGTTTTTTCATTTGTTTTTCCAGTTGTGAAAGGGATGGGCAGGAGGAAGTCGTAGCAGGTGAGGGCCGCTACTGCAACACATCGCGCCGCCCGCTCCGACCTGGTAGCAACCCTTGGATTTTAGCGCCTGCGGCGGTTCGAAG
>JALNWC010000531.1 GCA_023231075.1 Rhodoferax sp. | reverse complement strand
TCACTGCGGTCTGTCCCGCAAGATATCAGAATTGCTGATAATGCCGCCATGACTTTTTTGGCCATTGATATCGGCAACACCCGCTTGAAGTGGGCCTTGCACACCGCGCCGCAGCACAACGCGCCCTTGTTGGCGCAGGGCGTCGAGTTTCTGGAAAACATTGACCGCCTGGCCAGTGGCGACTGGGGCGGCCTGCCCCCCCCCACGCGCATGCTGGGCTGCACCGTGGCCGGCGACGCCATCAAGCGCCGGGTCGAAGAACAAATGGAGCTGTGGGACGTGTCCGCCAACTGGGTGGTGGCCAGCAGCTTTGAGGCGGGCCTGAACAACGGCTACGACTACCCCGCGCGCCTCGGGGCCGACCGCTGGGTGGCCATGATCGGCGCCTGGCACCGCAGCCTGGCACAGGGCCCGGCGCGTCCGCTGGTGGTGGTGATGGTGGGCACCGCGGTCACCGTGGACGCCATCGACACCCAGGGCAAGTTTTTGGGCGGACTGATCCTGCCCGGCCACGGCATCATGCTGCGCGCGCTCGAATCCGGCACCGCCGGCCTGCATGTGCCCACCGGCAATGTCTGCGAGTTCCCCACCAACACCAGCGACGCCCTCACCAGCGGCGGCACCTACGCCATTGCGGGTGCGGTCGAGCGCATGGTGCAGCACCTGCGCCAGCACTGCGGCGCCGAGCCGCGTTGCATCATGACCGGTGGCGCCGGCTGGAAAATGGCACCCAACATGTCGGTGCCGTTCGAGCTGGTGGACAACCTGCTGTTTGACGGCCTGCTGGAAATGGCGGCGCGCCGCTTTGGCTGAGCGCTCTGCGGCTGATGGCAAACATTGATGCCGCGAAATTTCAATCACCATGAAATTCGAACACTAAATATTCGAATTTCATGATAGTTGCCGTTACCATCATGTCATGATCAAACGTGCCCTGCTCGAAATTGCCGTCAGGAAAGCGCTGAATCGCTCACGCGGCGTGGTGCTGAGCGGCCCGCGCCAATCCGGCAAAAGCACGCTGGCCCAAAAGTTCCTCAGCCGGGAATCAATCAACTACTTCGATCTTGAATACCCGCCACATGCCCAGCGCCTGGAGCAGGCAGCCCACACGCTGGAGCACCTGAGCGGGCTCATTGTGATTGACGAAGTGCAGCTCAAACCGGACTTGTTTGCACTGCTGCGGGTGCTGATGGACCGCAGCAATGCACCGGGGCAATTTCTGCTGCTCGGCAGTGCATCGCCCGCGCTGCTGCGCCAGGCCGGCGAGTCCTTGCTGGGCCGGGTTGAAACCATTGAAGTGGATGGTTTTGATCTTCAGGAGGTGAGCGCAAACGTGGGCGGCTACAGCGACGACGCAACACTCAAACTTTGGCTGCGTGGCGGTTTTCCCCGTTCTTATCTGGCCGCTTCTGACGGGGACAGCATGGTGTGGAGGACGCAGGCCATCACCAACCATGTGCGGGTCGATATGCCGCAATTTGGCGTCAACATCGCCGCGCCCGCCATGTTGCGCTTTTGGACCATGCTGGCGCATTACCACGGCCAAATCTGGTCGGCCGCGCCACCAGCGCAATCCATGGGGGTGTCCGAGCCCACCATTCGCCGCTACCTCGACACACTGACGCAAACCTTGATGATTCGCCAACTGCAGCCGTGGCACGAAAACCTGGGCAAACGGCAAGTCAAGGCACCCAAAATTTATTTCCGCGATTCAGGCCTGTTGCACACCCTGATGGGCGTGCAAACGCTGCCCGCCTTGTTGACGCATCCCTCTTGTGGTGCCAGTTGGGAAGGCTTTGCACTCGAACAAGTGCTGCGCATCGCACAACCGGATCAAGCCTATTTTTGGGCCACCCACCAGGGTGCGGAACTTGACTTGCTGCTGTTCAAGGGGGGCCAGCGTATTGGCGTGGAATTCAAACGCGCGGACGCGCCCCGGGTCACACCGAGCATGCGCATTGCCATCGACAACCTCAAGCTGGACGCCCTGTATGTGGTTTACCCGGGCTTGCACCGCTACACCTTGGCGCCAGGCATTGAAGCCGTGCCCTTGTGGGCGCTGCTGCCGGACTCTGCCAGTTGAAGCGCCTCAGCTCGAAAGCCAGGCCTCGGCCAGGCGCACCCAGTACGTCGCCCCGAGCGGCAGCAGCTCGTCATTGAAGTCGTAGCTCGGGTTGTGCAGCATGCACGGCCCGCCGCCGTGGCCCAGGGCGCGGTGGTCGCCGTCGCCATTGGCAATGAAGGCGTAGCAGCCGGGCTTGGCTTGCAGCATGAAGGAAAAGTCTTCGGCGCCCATGGTCGGCTCCTGCACCAACACGCGGGCGTCGCCCACCAGGTCCGCCATCACCTGGCGCGCAAAGTCGGCCTCGGCCGCGCTGTTGATGGTGGGCGGGTAGTTGCGCCTGAATTCAAAGTCGGCGCGCAAATTTGATGCCGCACAGAGGTGCTCGGTCAGCACGCGCATGCGCTGCTCGATCTGGTCCAGCACCGCCAGCGAAAAGGTGCGCACCGTGCCCTGCAGCTCACAGGCATTGGGAATGACGTTGGTGGCCTCGCCGGCGTGGATCATGGTGACCGAAATCACGCCCGC
>JALNWC010000530.1 GCA_023231075.1 Rhodoferax sp. | reverse complement strand
TGATGAGGGTGGCTTGGAGTTGGCGCACTATTGCCGAGCCGACCATGCCCCGGTGGCCGACAACGTAGATTTTTTGAGCGGACATCATGCTCTTTGGTGCGGTTTTGCTGTGACTGCAGATGTTGTAACTGACACACCGGCTTCTTGCTGCAAGGTTTCAATCTCTGCCCGGAGCAACTCATACTCTTCAATCTTGCGTTTCAAAAACCGCCCGGCGAGGGTCGTTTTCTCGGCAATTCCCGCAGGGGTAAGAAAGTAGGCGTACGCCAATTTACGCTTGTTGCTTTGAAAATTCTGGACTTTCAGCAGACCTTTGCACCCGGAAAATCAGCCGTCATAATGCCGACGGCAGGCAATGACATCGAAATCAGCGTCGTCAACGGCGTAAACCAGGCGGTGTGTTTCATCAATGCGCCGAGACCAGTAGCCCGTCAAGTTGCCCAGCAGCGGCTCGGGTTTGCCCATGCCCGCAAACGGGTCACGTGCAGCCGCTTCAATCAGCGTATTGATGCGCTTCAAGGTTTTTTTGTCCTGCCCCTGCCAGTAGGTGTAGTCGGCCCACGCCGCTGGCGTAAATCGGATGGATCGGGCCATCAATCAAGCCGACACCAGATTGCGCCTGGTGGCCTTGCCCGCCTTGTGCTGGTCAATTGACTTGGCCAAATGCGCTGCGTTCGCCGGAGTCGACAGCAGATGCATGGTTTCCATGATGCTTTCGTAGTGGTCAAGTGACATCAGCACGGCGTCAGCACCGCCACGCCGACTGATGATGGTCACATCTGCATCGTCATGCACTTGGTCAAGCACCGACTTTAATGAGCTGCGGGCCTCGGAATATGTCACGACTCTCATGGTTTTCACCCGTTTATTTGTACTTGAAATTGTGCAAGTATAGGGCAGTTTCGGCAAAGGGCAAGGGCGGACTTGCACGCGACGCGGCGGTCCATGGCTGCCGGACTGCCGCACTGCAGCCTGTCCCGAGCTGCGCCTGTCCCGAGCTTGACGAAGGGTCGAAGGATTCTCGATGACGGGGCTTGGTTTTAGGAAGCTGCCCCTACACATTTTCAACCAGCCTCTTTAAAGTCCACTTCATGCACCGAAATTCTTGGTGCAACAGTTTTAATCTTTTACTACAGGAGTTACTCATGGTTACCAAACTCAAAAAAGTCAGCGCCACAGCCAAACCAGCAGCCCAATCCGGCGGCAAGTCAAGCACCAAAAAGTCCACCAAATCGGCGGCGGTCACATCGTCTGTGTTGTCGGGCTCGGTCAAAGACTCGGCCCAGCTGATCTGGCAAGCCGGTCTGGGCGCCTTCAACAAAGCCCAGGTCGAAGGCACCAAGGCATTTGAGGCACTGGTGAAGGAAGGCGTGGGTTTTCAGCGCAAGACCCCGTCTGCGACCGAAGAAAAAATCAATGAAGCCACCCACAAAATGACCAGTATGGCCACCGATATCAGCAGCAAGGCCTCGGGCCAATGGGACAAGCTGGAGAGCATTTTTGAAGAGCGCGTGGCCAAGGCGCTCAACAAGCTCGGCGTGCCGTCGGCCAAGGACATCAATACGCTGATTGCCCGCATTGACACGCTCAACGCCAGCGTGCAAAAGCTCACCCAGGCCAAGGCCAAGCCTGCGGCCAAAAAAGCAGTGGTCAAAGCGGTGGTCGCTGAGCCCGCTGCCAAAAAAGCCCCGGCCCGCAAAGCCCCGGCAGCCCAAAAGGCGACACCCAAGGAAAGCCCGGCGCCTCAGGTAAACCCTGAGTAAAAAGGGGCCGCAAGCGCCCTACACTGCAGCGTTATGACGCGCCGCAATGCCCACGCACCCAAGATCGCCCTGACGCTGGCTGGCGGCAGCGCCCAAAAGGGACAGCCAGCATGGTAAAAAAAGCCCCCCGGCGCACCGCCGAGCGCATTCTTGAGGTCACGCTGGGGCTGTTCAACCGCTTTGGCGAACCCAATGTGTCGACCACGCTGATCTCGGCCGAACTCAACATCAGCCCCGGCAACCTCTACTACCACTACCCGGCCAAAGACGAACTCATCAACGCGCTGTTTGACCGTTTCGAGCGACCCTTGCACGCGCTGTTGGGCGCGGGTGACGATGTGCGCGACGTCGAAGATGCCTGGTTTTTCATGCACACGCTGTTTGAGCTGATCTGGCAATACCGGTTTTTGTACCGCGACCTGAACGACTTGCTGAGCAAAAACCGGCGGCTGGAGACGCACTTCCAGGCTATCCTGAAAAACAAGACCCGTTCCATCCGTGCACTGCTCGACGGCATGCGCCGTGGTGGCGCGCTGCACATTGACGCGCGCGAGATCGACGCCACTGCGACCAGCATGGTGGTGGTGCTGACTTACTGGCTCAGTTTTGAATACGTGCGCGACCCGCGCAACGCGCTGGAAGAACATAACGCCCAGGCCGCGCTGCTGCGTGGCGCGCAGCACGTGCTGAACCTGCTGGCGCCCTATCTGGAGTCGGCCCAGCGCGACCACTTGCTCAAGCTCTCCGATGCCTACAATAAGGAAATCACATAGAAAACCCGTGCAGAGGAAACAACAATGGCCAAGTGGACGACTTTCCCCTTTGCAGGCGA
>JALNWC010000529.1 GCA_023231075.1 Rhodoferax sp. | reverse complement strand
GCCACCCCGACGCATGAAAGAAGGCTGTCATTGCGGACTTGATCCGCAATCCATGAATTCAGAGGGGGCATGGATGCCGGATCGGGCCTGCCCCGGACCACGATCCGGGGTCCGGCATGACATACGTGTTCTTTCACGTTAAACAGGCCACAGAGCACTCGCACACAACTCCTGTCAAGGGCTGTGGATGGGGCGGATGTCGGGGGCGATTTTAAAAAGCGAAGCGTATGAGCCCCCGGCGTCCGCCCCGTCCGCAGCCCGGGTTCAGATCAACAGTCCGAACGCACACGCCTGCTGCGCCATAATTCACCGGCCCTATTTTTCCGCGGAGTTTCAATTTGTTTTCCATCCTACAAGCCGCAGGCTGGCCGATCTGGCCTTTGGTGGCCTGCTCGGTGCTGGCCATGGCCTTGATCATCGAGCGCTTCATCAGCCTGCAAACCCTCAAGGTGGCGCCGCCCCGGCTGCTCGACGAAGTGTTGACCGTCACGCGCCTGAACGTTCCCGGACCCGAAGTGGTCACCAAGCTCGAACAAAACTCGGCCCTGGGCGAGGTACTGGCGGCGGGCCTGCGCGCACTCAACACCAACCCCCTGTGCAACCAGGACGAGTTGCGCGCGGGCATGGAGGCCAGCGGCCGCCAGGTGGCGCACCGGCTCGAGCGCTACCTGAGCGCGCTGGCGACCATTGCGTCGGTCGCGCCCTTGATGGGCCTGTTTGGCACGGTGGTGGGCATGATCGATATCTTTGGCTCGCAACCCGGCGGCGGCAACATGGGTGGCAACCCGGCCCAACTGGCGCACGGCATCTCGGTGGCGCTGTACAACACCGCGTTCGGCCTGATCGTGGCCATCCCGTCGCTGATTTTCTGGCGCTACTTCCGCGCCCGTGTTGACGAGTACCTGCTGACGCTTGAACTTTCCGCCGAGCGGCTGGCGCGTCATCTCTACACCTTGCGCAAGTAGGCCCCGGCGTGATGAATTTCCGTGTGCGCTCCAAGGAGGAGCCCGAGATCAACCTGATCCCGTTCATTGACGTGCTGCTCGTCATCCTGATTTTTTTGATGCTGACCACCACCTACAGCCGGTACACCGAGATGCAGCTCAAGCTGCCCGTGGCCGACGTCGAGGCGCAACGCGACCACGAGCGGGAAGTGCTGGTCTCGGTCAGTGCGGAGGGCCGGTTCAGCGTCAACAAGCAGGGCGTCAACGGGCGCAGCGTGACCGACCTGGTCAGCGCCTTGAAGGCGGACGCCAAAGTCGGCCCCGAGTCGGTGCTCATCATCCATGCCGATGCCAACGCCAAACACCAGTCGGTCGTCAACGTGATGGAAGCCGCGCGGCGCGCCGGGCTGACCCAGATCACCTTTGCCACCGTGTCGCCCACGCCGGGCAGCACGCGCTAAAAAAATGACCGGGGCTGTGCCAACGCCGGCCAGCATGCTGACCCGCGCCTGGCTGCAGCGGGGCTGGCTGGCCTGGCTGCTGTGGCCGCTGTCGGTGCTCTATGGCCTGCTGGTGCGCCTGCGAAAAACCATGTATCGCCTGGGCTGGCTGACCTCTGAACGCCTGCCGCTACCCGTGCTGGTGGTCGGCAACGTGGTGGCGGGTGGCGCCGGCAAGACCCCGGTGGTGATGGCCGTGGTGCAGCACTTGCAGGCGCGCGGCATCCGGGTGGGCGTGATCTCACGCGGCTATGGGCGCCGCAGCCGGGACTGTCTCGAAGTGCTGCCAGACAGCACGGCGGAAGACGTCGGCGACGAACCCGCGCTCATCCAGCGGCGCACCTCGGCACCGGTGTTTGTGGCGGCCCGGCGTGTCGAGGCCGCGCGCGCCTTGCTTGACAGCTACCCGCATGTACAGGTCCTGGTCTGTGACGATGGCCTGCAGCACCTGCGCCTGCAGCGTGACCTCGAAATCGGCGTATTTGACGACCGGGGCGTTGGCAATGGCTTTCTGCTGCCTGCCGGCCCGCTGCGCGAACCCTGGCCGCGCCCGCTCGACCTGTTGCTGCATACCGGCGAGCAACCCGCCTTTGCGGGTTTGCGGGCCAGGCGTGGTTTGGCCAGCCATGCCCTGCGCAGCGACGGCAGCCGGATTGCACTGATCGACCTGGCGCCGGGAAAGCCCTTGCTGGCGCTGGCGGCCATTGCCCGACCCGAAGCCTTTTTTGCCATGTTGCGCGCTCAGGGCCTGCCGCTGGCCGCCACCGTGGCGCTGCCTGATCACCATGATTTCAGCCAATGGGCTGGCAACGTCGGCGCAAGGTACACCGTGCTCTGCACCGAAAAAGACGCCGTGAAACTATGGACCAGGGAGCCCACAGCGCTGGCCGTCCCCCTCGATTTCGAGCCCGAACCCGCTTTTTGGACCGCCTTTGACCAAAAGCTGACACCGCTCCTGCGGTCCGCCTGGCGGGGCTGACCCCCGCGCCACCTCCACAAACCCCGCCATCACTTCTTCACACGCGGCGGCAGGCCGGTGTGCTGGCTCAGCAACTGGCCGGGCCTGGGCGTCTTGACCGCCACGGTGGTCGAGTTCTTGCGCCGCGCGCTGGTGTAGCTGCCGTCGGTCATGGGCTGGAACGTCGGGATCAAATGG
>JALNWC010000528.1 GCA_023231075.1 Rhodoferax sp. | reverse complement strand
GAGTACTTCCTCAAGCACCTGCTGGGCACCAGCAACGGCGTGCAGGGCAAGGACCTGGGCGCCGACGAAGCCAGGCCGCAAGAGGTGAAGTGGCATGACAAGGCGCCCGAGGGCAAGCTCGACCTGCTGGTCACGCTCGACTTCCGCATGAGCACCACCTGCCTGTACTCCGACATCGTGCTGCCCACCGCCACCTGGTACGAGAAGAACGACCTCAACACCAGCGACATGCACCCCTTCATCCACCCGCTGAGCACCGCGGTGGACCCGGCCTGGCAGTCGCGCAGCGACTGGGACATCTACAAGGGTTTCGCCAAGAAATTCAGCGAGATTTGCGTTGGTCATCTGGGCGTCGAGCGCGACATGGTGTTGTCGCCGCTGATGCACGACTCCCCCGCCGAATTGGCACAGCCCTTTGGCGTGCAGGACTGGAAGCGCGGCGAGATCGCGCTGATCCCCGGCAAGACGGCGCCCAACATGGTGGTGGTCGAGCGCGACTACCCCAACCTGTACAAGCGCTTCACCGCCCTGGGGCCGCTGATGAACAAGGTCGGCAACGGCGGCAAGGGCATCGCCTGGGACACCAAGATCGAAGTGACCCAGCTCGGTCAGCTCAACGGCCTGACCACCGATGCCGGCGTGACCTGCGGCATGCCCAAGATCGAGACCGACATCGACGCCTGCGAAGTGGTGCTGCAACTGGCCCCCGAAACCAACGGCCATGTGGCGGTCAAGGCCTGGAAAGCGCTGGGCAAACAGACCGGCATCGACCACACCCACCTGGCGCTCTACCGCGAGGACGAAAAGATTCGTTTCCGCGACATCCAGGCGCAGCCGCGCAAGATCATCAGCTCGCCGACCTGGAGCGGCATCGAGAGTGAGACCGTGTCCTACAACGCCGGTTACACCAACGTGCACGAGATGATCCCGTGGCGCACCCTGACCGGGCGCCAGCAGTTCTACATGGACCACCCCTGGATGACGGCGTTTGGCGAGGGCTTCAGCAGCTACCGCCCACCGGTGGACCTCAAAACCACGGCCGACATTCACAACATCAAGCCCAACGGCAACAAGGAAATTGCGCTCAACTTCATCACGCCGCACCAGAAGTGGGGCATTCACTCGACCTACAGCGACAACCTGATGATGCTCACGCTGAACCGTGGCGGCAGCGTGGTCTGGCTCAGTGAAGACGACGCCAAGAGCGCCGGCATTGAAGACAACGACTGGGTCGAAGTCTTCAACATCAACGGCGCCATTGCTGCGCGTGCGGTGGTCAGCCAGCGTGTTCCCAACGGCATGACGCTGATGTACCACTCGCAAGAGAAGATCATCAACACCCCCGGCTCGGAAATCACCGGCGCGCGCGGCGGCATCCACAACTCGGTGACACGGATTGTGCTCAAGCCCACCCACATGATCGGCGGCTACGCCCAGTTCAGCTACGGCTTCAATTACTACGGAACCATTGGCACCAACCGCGACGAATTTGTGGTGGTGCGCAAGATGGCCAAGGTGGACTGGCTGGATGACGAAGGCTCGTCCGCAGAATCCGTAGCATGAAACATCCCCGCCTATCACCGTTCGCGCCGAGCCCGTCGAAGGGCTTCGACAAGCTCAGCCCGAACGGAAAAATTAACGCTTCAGGAGCTTCAGTATGAAAATTCGCGCACAAATCGGCATGGTGCTCAACCTGGACAAGTGCATTGGTTGCCACACTTGCTCGGTCACCTGCAAAAACGTCTGGACCAGCCGCCCCGGCATGGAATACGCCTGGTTCAACAACGTCGAGACCAAACCCGGCATCGGCTACCCGAAGGAATGGGAAAACCAGGACAAGTGGAACGGCGGCTGGATCCGCAAGAGCAATGGTGCCATCGAGCCGCGCCAGGGTGCCAAGTGGAAACTGCTCATGCGCATCTTCGCCAACCCCAACCTGCCGCAAATTGACGACTACTACGAGCCCTTTACCTTCGACTACGCGCACCTGCAATCGGCGCCCGAGTCCAAGGCCGCACCGACGGCCCGGCCGCGCAGCCTGATCACCGGCCAGCGCATGGAAAAAATCGTCTGGGGCCCGAACTGGGAAGAAATTTTGGGCGGCGAGTTCTCCAAACGCAGCAAGGACAAGAACTTCGACGACATCCAGAAGGACATCTACGGCCAGTTCGAAAACACCTTCATGATGTACCTGCCGCGCCTGTGCGAGCACTGCCTGAACCCGGCCTGCGTGGCCAGCTGCCCGTCGGGCTCGATTTACAAGCGCGAGGAAGACGGCATCGTGCTGATCGACCAGGACAAATGCCGCGGCTGGCGCATGTGCATCAGCGGTTGCCCTTACAAGAAAATTTACTACAACTGGAAGAGCGGCAAGGCCGAGAAATGCATCTTCTGCTACCCACGCATCGAAGCCGGCCAGCCCACGGTGTGCAGTGAGACCTGCGTCGGGCGCATCCGTTACCTGGGCGTGTTGCTGTACGACGCCGACCGCATCCAGGAAGCCGCGAGCGTGGAACATGACCGCGACCTGTACCAGGCCCAGCTCGACATCTTCTTGGACCCGAACGACCCGAAGGTGATCGAGCAGGCGCGCATTGACGGCATTC
>JALNWC010000527.1 GCA_023231075.1 Rhodoferax sp. | reverse complement strand
CGACATCACCGCTGTCGGTCAACGGCAGCCTGGCCGCCACCGACGTCAAGATCAAAAGAAAGAAGCGCGCTTCTGTTGCCAAACCGGGCCCGGCGTTGGCCAGCCCCTTGCCCGCCAATGCTGACCGACTGCTCAGGCACCTGCGCTATGTTTTGAAAACCAAAAGCTTTGCGCCGCTCAAGCAGGCCGCCGTGGCCAAGGCCACCGGCATTCCGCTGGGCTCGATGACGGCAGCACTCAAACGCCTGGTGGCTGCAGGGCATGTGCAGACGGATGCTTCGGGCATGTTCAAACTCGTCAAATAAAGCCCTCCGCGCCATCTGGTCATGAATCCACTGCAAACGGCGCTGCTCCGCCTCTACCTGCCGTTCGCCGCCAGGTCCGAAGGCCAGGACGACCCGGGTGAGGCCATCCGCCTGATCGACGCCGACGGGCGCGTTCGCGCGATGGTCGTGGCGCTTGCACAGCAGGCCGGATGGGACGGGGTGGCGGCACTGTGGCAAGGCGTTCAGCACGATCTTGATCTTCCTGCCCCCGCGGTCGCGGTGTCGGGCGTGGACGGCTACCAGCTCTGGTTCTCGCTGGCGGAGCCGGTGCCACTGGCGCAGGCGCTGGCGTTTCTGGCGTCGCTGCGCCAGCGCTACCTGGGCGCGATGGCTCCCAAACACATCCGCATGAAGCCGCAAGCCCATGACTCGGCAGCACAGGTCCAGTATGTCAGACGGGTGCCCGCGGTACAGGCCGAATCAGGCCATTGGTCGGCGTTTGTGGCCCCTGGCCTGGCCGGCTTGTTTGCCGATGAACCCTGGCTTGACCAGCCCCCGAGTCCCGATGCGCAGGCCAAGCTGCTGTCGGGCCTCAAAAGCATTCAGCCGGCCGAATTCCTGCTGGCACAGGAGCGGCTCCGGCCGACCGACGCGCCGGACGCCCGTGCTGCGGCATCGGTGGCTGCCGGTACGGCACCCGAGGCCCGGGATCCGAAGCGCTTTTTGCTCGCGGTGATGAACGATCCGGCCACCGACATGCCGCTGCGCATCGAGGCGGCCAAGGCGCTCCTGCCCTATTTTGAGCGTGCGTTTCACGGCTGAGTCAGCACATCTTTTAAAATCCCGAGCCATGTTTCGCACCCTACTCAAATCCAAAATCCACCGCGTCGCCGTCACCCAATGTGAACTGCACTACGAGGGCTCCTGCGCCATTGATGAAAACCTGCTCGATGCGGCCAATATTGCTGAAAACGAGCAAATCCACATCTGGAACATCAACAACGGCGAGCGCTTCATCACCTACGCCATCAAGGGCGAGCGTGGCTCGGGCATGATTTCGGTCAACGGTTCAGCCGCACGCCGCGCCGCCGTGGGCGACCTCATCATCATCGCCGCTTTTGGCCAGATCCATGAAGACCAGGTCGCCAGCCACCGGCCGCAACTGGTGTTTGTCGATGAACACAACCGCCAGACCGGCTTGCGCCATGCGGTGCCGACGCAACACGCCCCAGGGCACTGACCTGCTAATTCAGCGCTTGCGCAGCAGGTTGACGCGCATCGGCCGCACGAAGCGGGCGCCCTCGGCGCCCAGGTGTTGCTCAAAACGTGCGCGCACCCGCTGTAGCGTCGCGGCATCCAGGCGGTGGTCGGCAAAGGTCACGCCAATCATGCGCGCCTCGAAATCGGCAAAGTCGCGGAACTGCACCGGAACATCGAACAGAATCTCGCTGACCTGCTGCCAGGCCCCTGACGCAACGGCTTTTTGCAGCGCGCGCAGCGCCGCGGCACGCACCCGTTCCTCATCATGGAACAAGCGCATCACCTCGTTGAGCGGCCCGGCAAACACAGGCTCAGACACATAAAGCAGTCCGCCGGGTTTCAGCACCCGGTGAATTTCCGACAAGGCCGGGTCCAGCAGCGGCAAGGGCACATGGTGCAGGGACTTCAACATCAGGGCCAGGTCAAATGCCTCCGCGGCCAGCGGAATGGCTTGTGCACCGGCTTCAATGAAGTGCAGGCCGGGCAAGGGGTCGCGCAGGTTCTTGGCATGCTGGCGCTCGTCGACCTCCAGGGCGGTAAGCTGACAGCCCGGGAATCGGGCCAGCAGCTTGCGCGCCAGGTCGGCGGCGCCGCAACCCAGTTCGATGATGTGGCGGTGCTGGTCCAGCGGGGCCAGCCTGTGCAACAAGTCCAGTTCGTCAGTGACCAGGGGCGTAGGCATGAGATCTTTCAGGATAATTGAGACATCGAAACAGTGGCCTGGCTTTTATGCGTCAGACGAAATAATAACGCTTTCCATTCAGCCGGCTTGGCGTTACGCGTTTTCCATGATTATGCAGCGCCCAAGCCACCCCAAAGACAGCGATCACACACCCACTTGAAAGTCCAGCTCATGTCTGATTCGAACACTTACACCCCGCCCAAGGTCTGGGCCTGGAACAAGGCCAACGGTGGCCGCTTTGCCAACATCAACCGGCCCGTCGCCGGGCCCACGCATGAAGGTGCGCTGCCGCGCGGCAAGCACCCGCTGCAGCTGTATTCGCTGGGCACGCCCAACGGCGTCAAGGTGACGGTCATGCTGGAGGAATTGCTGGCGCTCGGCCACAGTGGCGCCGAATACGATG
>JALNWC010000526.1 GCA_023231075.1 Rhodoferax sp. | reverse complement strand
CTCGATCAAGGCTTCGCGGGTGACCTCCGCGCCCGGCTTGCGCACCACCACCAGCAAGGGCCGTTCATCCCATTTCGGGTGCGGCACGGCGATGGCCGCTGCCATCGCCACCGCCGGGTGCGCCATGGCGACATGTTCCAGGTCGATGGAACCGATCCATTCGCCGCCGGACTTGATCACGTCCTTGCTGCGATCGGTGATCTGCATGTAGCCATCGGCGTCGATCGTGGCCACGTCGCCAGTGGGAAACCATGGTACGCCCGCTGCGTCGTTCACCAGGGGTTTGGCGCCATCCGGGCCGAAGTAGCTCTGGACGACCCAAGGGCCACGCACCAGCAGATCGCCCTGCGTCTTGCCGTCCCAGGGGACGTCGGCCCCCTGTGGATCGACGATGCGCATGTCCACGCCGAACACGACCTTGCCTTGCTTGGCAAGCAGCGCATGCTGCTCGGCCAGTGGCAGGGACAGATGTTTCTGCTTCAGCCGGCTCACCGTGCCCAGGGGCGACATCTCCGTCATGCCCCAGGCGTGGGTGACTTCAATGCCATGCTTATCCTCAAAGTCGCGCATCATGCTCGGCGGCACGGCTGAGCCACCGATCATGGTGCGTTTCAGGGGGGCGAGGCTGAGCGCGTTCTGCTCGGCGTGCTGGAGCAAGCCAAGCCAGATCGTGGGCACGCCGGCCGCGAACGACACCTGTTCAGAGCTAATCAGTTCGTGCAGCGATTTGCCGTCCAGCGCCGACCCCGGCAGCACCAGCTTGGCGCCGACCATCGCGCAGCTGTAGGGCAGGCCCCAGGCATTGGCGTGGAACATCGGCACCACCGGCATCACGCAGTCGCGCGACGAGATGGAAATCGCGTCCGGCATGAGCGAGGCGTAGGTGTGCAGCATCGTCGAGCGGTGGCTGTAGAGCACGCCCTTGGGGTGGCCGGTGGTGCCCGAGGTGTAGCACAGCGACGAGGCGGTATTTTCGTCGAAGGTGGGCCATGCAAAGTCGGGCTTGTGCGCCGAGATCAGGTCTTCGTAGCACAGCAGATTGGGCAGCTTGCTCGCCGGCATCTTGTCTTTGTCGATCATCGCGACGAAGTGACGCACCGTCTTGCAGCGCCCCGCCACGGCTTCGACCAGGGGCAGGAAGGTCAGGTCAAAGAACAGCACCTGGTCCTCGGCATGGTCGAGGATGTAGAGCAATTGGTCAGGGTGCAGGCGTGGGTTGAGGGTATGCAGCACCGAACCACTGCCAGAGACGGCGAAGTACAGTTCCAGGTGCCGGTAGCCGTTCCAGGCCAGCGTGGCGACACGCTGCGACGTTTTCACGCCGAGACCGCCGATTGCATGGGCCATCTGGCGCGAACGGTCATGCAATTGCGCATAGGTGGTGCGGTGGATGTCGCCTTCGACGCGGCGCGAGACGATGGGCACATCGCCGCTATGGCGCGCCGCATGGGTGATGAGTGAGGAAATGAGCAGGGGGATGCTCATCATTTGACCGTTCATGAAGTCTCCTTGGGTTTTTGGGTTAGGGTTAAATCCGGCACTGGCCGGCTATCGTGTTGAGAGGTGCCATAGCGCCTCTCCGGAGAGAAGTGGCTCATCAGACCAGACGCAGCGTCCAGTTGATCAGCCGTCGCGACAGATGGGTATAGGGCGGGTAGAAGGTGGAGGCCAGCAACAGCCAGGTCTTGACGACCGCGCGCTCATGGCTGAAGGCCTTGAACCCGTAGAGCCCGTGTGCGCTGCCCAAGCCGGAGTTGTTGACACCGCCAAAGGGCAGGCGGCCATGCAGGAACTGCACGACGCTGTGGTTGACGCAGGCGCCGCCCGAACTCGTCTCGCGCAGCACCTTGTCGGCGACCTTGTGGTTCTTCGTCCAGAGGTACAGCGCGAGCGGCTTGGGCTGGCCGTTGATCTTGGCGATGACTTCGTCAAGATCGCGGTAAGCAATGACGGGCAGCAAGGGGCCGAAAATTTCCTCCTGCATGATCTTTGCATCCGGGCTGACCTTGTCGATCAAGGCGGGCGCGACGAACTGGCGATCTGTCTGGTGCTGGCCACCGGCCAGCAGTCTGGCGCCTTTTTCAAGTGCGTCATCCAGCAGTCCGACGAGGCGCCTGGCATGGCGCTCATTGACGATGTGCGCCAGGTGAGGGCTGGTGCCTACGGCATCGCCTTCGCCGTAGGCTTTGGCCAGGGCCTGGCGGCAGTGCTCCACAAAAACATCCTTGACCGATTCGTGGACGTAGACGTGATCCGGCGCAATGCAGGTCTGGCCGCTGTTGGTGCATTTGGACCACATGAGGTTGGCCGCCGCGGCCTTCAGGTCCGCCGTGGCGTCAACGATGGTGGGGCTCTTGCCGCCCAGCTCCAGGGTCACGCTGGTCAGGTGCTTGGCCGCCGCGGCCATCACCACGCGGCCAATCGCCGGCGAGCCGGTAAAGAAGATGTGATCGAAGGGCAGATCCAGCAGCGCCTGCGAGACCGACGCGTCGCCCTGGAACAGGGCCACCTCGTCTTCGGGAAACACCTCGCGCACGATCTCCGCCATCAACGCCGTCAGGTGGGGGGTCATCTCCGAGGGTTTGAGAATGGCCGTGTTGCCGGCGGCGATG
>JALNWC010000525.1 GCA_023231075.1 Rhodoferax sp. | reverse complement strand
GTACAGAATAGACAGCAGGTACTTGCTCCAGGCAGAGTCAAACCCCGCAATCAGGGCCTCATGAAAAGCCTTGTTGCGGCGTTCCCAAAGGTCAGAGCCGCCCTCTGCCAGATCAACTTCGGTATGGGTTAAGCGCTCGTAACTGTGCACCAGCGCAGCTTCCCACTGCGCATCGCCGTGCCGGATGGACTGGCGCAAGGCCTCGGTCTCCAGCATCACCCGCGTGTTGGTCACGTCTTCCAGATCCGCCAGAGAGATCGGCGCCACCCGAAAACCGCGCTGGCCATCGGATGTGACCAGCGCATCAGAGACCAGCAAGGACAAGGCCTCGCGCAGGGTGCCCGCGCCCACCTCGTACTGGTCTTTCAGATGCTCCACGCGCAGGCGCTCGCCCGGCGCCAGCTTGCCGCAGACCACGTCATGACGCAGGCCGAGGTAAGCGCGCTCCACCAAGGTGCGGGGTGGGCCGCTGGCGGCGTCAGGGCTTGTTTCGAGGTTGCGTTTCAGATGAGTCATGACACACTGCCCTGTCGCGGCCCGTCAGGCGGCGAACTGGTGTCGGCCGGACCCGTATGGCGGCGTTTTTGCCGGTAGGCCAGTTGCGGGCGCGTCAGGCCCAGCAGGCGCGCCGCTTCGGAAAGGTTGCCGTTGGCGCGGGCCACGGCGTGATCGAGCACACGGGCTTCGATGTCTTCCAGCGAGCTGCCACTGTCCAGAATGCGCGCACTCAGCGCATCGTCCTGTGCGCTGGGCAGTCGGGCCAGCTGGCCATGCGCGTCCAGGCGTTCGATTTCGCCTTTCTGCAACACGCGCAGCAAAGCAGCGTTCAGCATGCCGCCACGGTGCATCCTGAAAGGACCGGAGCGTGGTGGCGCTATAGCTATGCTAAAAAGGTATAGGTGTATTTCTTAAATGGTATTTGACGGTATTGAAATTCATTTTTAAGATCACGCGACCCCAGACGGTTTGGCCAAGCGCCAGCGCTGGGGATTTCTACACAAGCAAATGAAAAATGAGCCGCAAATTGAGTAGCAACATGGACTGTCGGATCGTCACCAGGGTATGCGCTGCCGGTACCTTGTTGCAGGCCTGCTGGCGGCCTGCTGCCGGTGCTGGCCGCCGGGCGCCGCCGACCACGGCGCCCGGCGTTTGAATCATGGACCTGCGCCATCTGAAAAGTTTTGTGGTGTTGGCCGAAGAGCTGAACTTCAGCCGCGCGGCTGTTCGGCTGCACATTTCGCAGCCCCCCTTGACGCGCCAGATCCAGTTGATGGAAAGCGAACTCGGCGCGCCCCTGTTCGAGCGGCTGCCCAAAGGGCTCGCGCTGACTGCCGCCGGCCGCACCCTGCTGGATGATGCCAGGCGCATGCTGGGGCTCATGGACGCCGCCAAAGACCGCGCGGCCCAGGCCGGTCGGGGTGAGCTTGGCCGTCTGGATGTGGGCATTTTCGGTTCGGCCATCTTTCACCACATTCCGCGCTTGCTGTTGCAGTTTCGCAGCCTCTACCCGAATGTGCAGATCAACCTGCATGAACAGACCAAGGCCGAGCAGATCCAGGCGCTGCGCGAACGGCGGCTGACCATCGGCTTCAACCGCCACGTCCGGCCGGCACCCGACCTGGTGGTGGAAACGGTGTACCAGGAACCTCTGCTGGTGGCGCTGCATGGTGCGCATCCGCTGGCGCAACAAGCCGCCATCAGCGTCCGCGAACTCAGCCAGCAGCCGCTCATTCTGTACCCCAACAACACGCGCGAAGGTTTTGCCGACCACGTGCTGTCGATGTTTTATCACGAGGGCCTGCAAGCCCAGGTGGAGCTGGAGGTGAAAGACGTCGTGACCGCGGTGGCCCTGGTTTCCAGCGGCTTTGGCCTGTGTGTGACGCCCGAGGCGGCCAGCAGCCTGCAACTGCCCGGGGTGGTGTACCGGCCGCTCAAGGCCGAGCCCGCGCCCACGGTGGAGCTGGTGTGCCTGTACCGCCGGGACGATGTCTCGCCGGTCCTCACGGCCTTCCTGGAGACCGTGCGCCAATTCCAGCCGCAAAGCGCGAATGAAACGCCGAGGCGCTGAAACCTTCATCATGCAAGCGACACCGATCACATGGAAAAAATGACACAAAGCGTATGCCGGGTGGTTGAACCGGCAGGCGTTCCCTCTCTCAACCTGGTATTGGAGACCTTGAACATGGCAATGACCGATGTTTTGCATCTTGGCCGCGCCCGCCAACCCAAGGGCGTTTTTTTGAGCGGGGTGCGTTGATGCAGGTCGCTGTTCCCCAATCGGTGATCGGCTGGGAAGCCGCGATCACGGCGGTGCGTGCCGCCGCGCAGCATGCCGACAGCCTGGGCATCCGCATCAACGTCGCGGTGGCCGACACCGGCGGCAATCTGGCGGCGTTTCTACGCATGCCGGGCGCCTTTTTGCATTCGATCGACATCGCCATCGACAAGGCCTATACCGCGGCCAGTTTTGGCCTGCCGACCAGTCAGTGGCGCGCGGCGCTGCAGCAGCATTCCGAGGCGGTGCGCGAAGGCATCGTGCGCCGCCCCCGGTTTGTCGGCTTTGGTGGGGGCCTGCCCCTCCAGGAGGCGGGACAGCGCCTTGGCGGCATCGGTGT
>JALNWC010000524.1 GCA_023231075.1 Rhodoferax sp. | reverse complement strand
GTGGAGGTAGTCGCCACCGAAAGGTGGCCCAAAGAGTTGGGGCCGCGTTAGCGACCCCGTTTTGCCGCTTTGAGCGGCTCACAAATTGAAAGCCCCCGGCTTTGCCGGGGGATGGTTACTGCAAGGAAGACAAAAACAAGCCGGTCCGCCAGACAAATAGACTATTCGAGTTGTTCTCCGGTTGAAACTGGTTAATGAAAAGGCGCTGGCGCATGGGTGTCAGAAAGATTTCCAACACGGCTACTGTCGCCTGTTTCGTGTGTGTCAGTCTGGATGGTGCGAAAGCGGCCGACTGCCATCAAAGTTCGGGTTCTTCAACAAGGAGTAGTGACCATGGCTCGTTCATCCCGTCCTGTTTTTCTTAACCTGATGCAGCTTCAGATGCCTGTGGGGGCGCTCACATCCATCGGCCACCGTTTGACTGGCGTCCTGCTGGCGGCGGGCGTGCCGTTCAGCCTTTATTTTTTGTATCTTTCACTGCACAGCGAGCAGACCTTCGCAGTAATGATGGGTTGGCTCAGTTACCCGGCCATCAAAACTGCGATGTTTAGTCTGGTCTGGGCCCTGGCGCACCACCTCCTGGCTGGCGTTCGACATCTGCTGACGGACATTGATGTAGGTTCAACGCTGCACTCAGCGCGGCGCAGTGCCTGGTTGGTGAACCTGAGCGGCGCAGGCATCGTTCTTTTTGCTGTCGGGGTTTTGCTATGAAGTTCAAATTCAAGGGATTGGCGGCTTGGCGGGTACAACGCATCAGCGCGGTTTACATGCTGTTTTGTAACTACTCAGCGTCCCGAGCCCGCAAGCGGGCAAGGCGTTCCTAAAGAAACAAGGGCTCAGGCATGCCACTGACTAGCGCGCTGCGCAAAATTGCGTTAAAAAAGCGAATGGCAGCGCCGCAATGACCGACATAGCATTGGTGCGAGCTCGCAGCGGTTTGCTCCGCTGTTGAGTGAGCCCGCCACTCAGCATGGTCCGGGAATCGTCGGCGACATTGGTGAGCGCAGCGATGCGCATCCCGTTTGTGAGAGTGAGTCAAATTCGACGCTTCCATGGCGCTGCCATTCATTGACTATTTTGGAGGACAAAATGGCAGTTCGCAAGAGAGAGGACGAAGTATTTGGCAAAACCCCAAGTCAGCCCAACGCAGCGGGAATTGATGTGGGTGGATCGAGCCACTGGGTGGCGGTGCCAGCCAGATCATGCGACGAGTCGGTGCGCGAGTTCGGCGCCATGACGGAAGACCTCAACGCGATGGCGAAGTGGCTGCTTGCGTGCGGTGTGGACACGGTGGCGCTGGAATCGACCGGCGTGTACTGGATACCCGTATTTGAAGTGTTGGAGCAGCACGGACTCAAAGTCTGGCTGGTCGATGCGCGTCAAATGAAATACGTGCCTGGTCGCAAAAGCGATGTGCAAGACTGCCAGTGGCTGCAAAAGCTCATGAGCCAGGGCTTCTTGCGTGCAGCCTTTCGCCCGGACGCCGAGGTCTGCGAACTGCGCGCCGTTAGCCGCCAGCGCGACATTCTGCTCAAAGAGCAGGCCAGCTGGGTGCAGCGCATGCAAAAGTCGCTGGTGCAGATGAACATCCAACTTACCGAAGTCCTCAGCGACGTCATGGGTCTGACGGGTGAGTTGATCATCCGCGACATTGTGGCGGGCGAGCGTGACCCCAAAGCACTGGCGCGCCACCGTCATAGCCGGGTCAAAGCCAGCACTGAGGAAATCATCAAAGCCCTGACAGGCAATTGGCGCCCAGAGCACCTGTTTGTGCTGCAGCAGTCATTGGGCATGTATGACGACATTGCGCGTCACCTGGCTGAATGTGATACCAAGCTCAATGCCGGACTGACAGACTTGGGCCAAAAGAGCGTTGATCTTGGCAAGGCACCCCGCTCGGGCAGCAAACAGCGCAAGGAATATGACATGCGACAGGTACTGGCCAATTGGGCCGGTGTGGATCTCACTCGCATCAACGGTCTGGGCTTGGCGGCGGTGACGAAGATATTGACAGAAATTGGCCCCGACCTGAGTCGCTTTCCCACGGTGAAGCACTTCTGCTCCTGGTTGGGGTTAAGCCCTGGTACCAAAATTAGCGGCGGGAAAGTTTTATCGGCCAAGACCAAGCGCTCGGTCAACCGCGTACGCCAGGCTCTAAAAATGGCAGCGATGAGCTTGTCGCACAGCGATTCAGCCCTGGGTGCGTTTTACCGACGGCTTTGTGCCCGAATGGACAAGCCCAGTGCCAACACGGCGGTTGCGCATAAACTGGCGCGCATGGTGTATTACATGTTGACGCGCGGCGAAGAATTTGTCGATCAGGGCCAACAACGGTATGAAGAGCAGCAGCTCCAACGCAGCATTGTAGCCCTCAAGCGCCGCGCTGCAGCTTTGGGATTTGCTATCACACCAGTAGCATCAGGGGTCTGAATATCGTGCTAAAAAAGTTTTGTTTCTTGTGAGGTCTTTTGAATCAATGACTTGCACGCGATTCACCTTTGGATTTGCTTGAAAAATAGGCATATTTCGGCGAAATTCAGTAGATTTCTAGTTTTTTGAAGATGATCACATTTCGTAGGCCGTTGATTTATATGAACTTTTTAAATCGAAGGGGGTG
>JALNWC010000523.1 GCA_023231075.1 Rhodoferax sp. | reverse complement strand
GAGCCCAGGGCGGCGGCGCCGGAGCCGGTGCCAATGATGTCGCCATTTTTTTCCAGCACCATGCCGCAGGTGGACAGGTCGATGTGGCGCGGGTCGACGGCGCAGTCACCCAGCACAAAAACACCGCACGAGGCGTTGTCGGCCACGGTGTCCTGGATCTTGATTTTCCAGTCGCGGATGCGCGAGTCGACGATCTCAAAACACGGCATCACACACTCGGTGGCGGCCAGCACGTCGGCGTTGCTGACGCCGGGGCCCATCAAGTCCTTTTTCAGGATGAAAGCGATCTCGCCCTCGGCCTTGGGCTGGATCAGCGTCGAGGCGTCGATCGACTGGCCTTCGTTGTAGATCATGCCGTCGAGCAGGTAGCCGAAATCGGGCTGGTACACGCCCAGCATGTTCATCACCGCCGCCGAGGTGACGCCGATCTTCTTGCCGACCACACGCTCGCCCGCCTCAATGCGTCGAGACAGCATGCGCTGCTGAATATGGTAGGCGTTCTCGATGGTGATGTCGGGGTGACGGCTGGTGAGCGGGTCGACCACGGTTTGCGTGCGCATGGCCTGAAAAAGCTCGTCGCCCAGGGTTTCGATCAGTTTGGTATCCATAGTCAATCAGTCCTGTTGTTTCAATATAAGAATAAAAAGCGGGCGACTTCAGGCCTGCAACGCGTCCGCCTCGGCCAGAAAATTCCCGACCCATTGGGAAAAGCGGGCCGCGTGTTCAATCTGGGTCCAGTGGCCGCAGCGCCCGAACACATGCAACTGCGCGCGGTCAATCCATTGCGCCAGCGTCAGCGAGTTGGACAGCGGAATCACCTGGTCTTCACGGCCGTGCAGCACCAGGGTCTCGTGCGGCAGCGCGCGCTGACGTCGTGGTAGTTGGTGCGGATGCCGTTGGCAAGGATGGACTGGCCGATTTCAGGATTTTGCGTCATGGTTTTTTCTTTCAGTACTTGATCATCACGTTGCGCAGCTCGGTGTAAAACTCCAGCGAGTGCACGCCGCCTTCGCGCCCGATGCCCGACTGCTTGGAGCCGCCGAAGGGCGTGCGCAGGTCGCGCAGGAACCAGCTGTTGATCCAGCACAGGCCGACTTCGATCTGTGTCGCCAGGCGGCTGGCCCGGCTGATGTCTTGCGTGTAGATGGAGGTCGCCAGGCCGTATTGGGTGTCATTGGCCATGCGCACCGCCTCTTCTTCGGTGTCAAAGGGCTGGATGTGGCAGCAGGGGCCGAAGATTTCTTCGCGCACCACGCTGGCGGTCTCGGGCAGGCCGGTCCAGATGGTGGGTTGCACCCAGCAGCCGTCTTTAAGGTCATCAGGCATGTCGGGCACGCCACCGCCAAAGACGATTGTTGCGCCCTCTTCCTTGGCGCGGGCGTAGTAGGACAGCACCTTTTGCTGGTGGATCTTGCTCACCAGCGGGCCGATCTTGGTGTCATGGTCGAACGGGCGTCCCGGCTTCATGGTTTCGGCCTTGACTTTCAGGGCCGCGACAAACTTGTCGAAGATCGGGCGCTCCACGTAGACGCGCTCGGTGCCCAGGCAGACCTGGCCGGCGTTCTCAAAGACCGAGCGGGTCACGGTGTTGACGGCGTTGTCGAAGTCGCAATCGGCAAAGACCACGGCGGCGTTCTTGCCACCGAGTTCCAGCGACACCGGGCGGATGCCGTCGGCTGCGGCTTTCATGATGGCGGTGCCGGTTTTGGTTTCACCGGTGAAGGTGATGCCGTTGACCCCTTGGTGGGCGGTGAGGAAGGAGCCGGCGGAGTTCACGCCAAAGCCGTTGACGACGTTGTAGACGCCGGGTGGCACGCCGACTTTGTTCATGACTTCACCGAGCAGGGTGGCGGTGCTGGGGGTGGCTTCCGAGGGTTTGACGACCACGGTGTTGCCGCAGGCCAGCGCCGGGCCGCATTTCCAGGTCATCAGCAAGAGCGGCAGGTTCCACGGGCAGATGATGGCAATCACGCCGCGCGGGGTGCGCACGCCGTAGCTGCGCGCGGTCTTGCCGTCGGGGGTGCGCATCTCGAAGGATTCGGTCGAGACGTTTTTGATGGTGTCGGTGAAGATCTTGAAGTTGGCGGCACCGCGCGGGATGTCGATGTGCGAGGCCAGGTGGGCCGGTTTGCCGGTGTCGGCCACTTCGGCTTGCAGAAAGTCGTCGAAGCGGTGGTTGATCTCGGCCACCACACCGTCGAGCATGGCGCAGCGCTCCACCACCGAGAGCTTGCCCCAGGGGCCGTGCAGGGCGGTGCGGGCGGCGGCCACGGCGGCGTCGACTTCGGGCTGGCCGGCTTCATGGACCATGCCGATCAGGCTGTTGTCGACCGGGTTGCGTTTCTCATACGTTTTGCCGCTGACGTTGCTGACGTATTCGCCGTTGATGAAGTTCAGAATCTGTTTCATGGTGCAATTTTCAAAAAGTTAACCCGTCAAACCGATGGCGGCCAGCCCCGCCTGCGCGCAAGCCTCGTCCTGCTCCTCGGAGCCGCCCGAGACACCGATGCCGCCAAGGCGCTGTCCCGCCTCCTGGAGGGGCAGGCCCCCACCAAAGCCGACAAACCGGGGGCGGCGCACGATGCCTTCGCGCACCGCCTCGGAATGCTGCTGCAGCGCCGCG
>JALNWC010000522.1 GCA_023231075.1 Rhodoferax sp. | reverse complement strand
TCGCGCCCACTTTCTATCTGGCGGCACCCCGCAGCTGGGACAACATGCTCACCACCATCCAGGTCCGCATGGAGGATTCGACGCCGCTCAAGAAATGGCTCTACGATGTTTTCATGAACTCCGCGCTGGCGTCCGAACGACGCAAACTCGAGGGAAAACAGCCCAGCCTGAAAGAGCGTCTGATGCGGCAGCTGGGAGAGTGGTTGATCTTCGGGCCGATCAAGGACCAGTTGGGTCTGACCCGCCTGCGCAATGCCTTCACCGGCGGCGAAGCCATTGGCGAAGACACTTTTGTTTTTTACCGCGCGCTGGGCGTGAAACTGCGCCAGTTTTATGGCCAGACCGAAAGCAGTGCCTTCAACGCCTTGCAGGATGTCGAGGAAGTGCGCCTGCACACGGTCGGCAGGCCATTGCCGGGCGTCGAGGTCAAAATCAGCGACAACGGCGAGATCATGCTGCGCTCCGGGAGTGTCTTTTCCGGCTACTACAAACTGGAAAACGCCACCCGGGAAGCACTGGAGGATGGCTGGTTGCGCACGGGCGATGCCGGTTATGTCGAGCCCGACGGGCATATCGTGGTGCTCGGGCGTTTGTCGGAGGTGGTATACACCGCCCAAGGCGAGCGCTACATCCCGAACTACATCGAGAACCGCCTCAAGTTCAGTCCCTACATCAAGGATGTGGCGGTGCTCGGGAGCGGCCACGACACGCTGGCGGCCATCATCTGCATCGACAAGGAAACGGTAGGCCATTGGGCCGAGGTCCGGGGCATTTCCTACATGTCCTACGCTGACCTGTCGCAAAACCCCGCGGTGATGGAACTGATCGCGACCGCGGTGCAGCGCGTCAACGGCATCCTGCCGGACGGGCTGAAACTGCGCCACTTCGTGTCGCTGCACAAGGAGTTCGACCCCGATGACGGCGAGATCACACGCACCCGCAAGCTGCGCCGCAATGTGGTGGAAGAGCGTTATGCGCCCATCATCGATGCGATCTACGGCGGCCAGAAAACGGTCACGATGAAAGCGCGGATCACATACGAATCCGGGGAGGTCGGCACCATCGAGCGCCAACTCTCGGTGCAGGAGATTTGAATCATGGATTTTTCACTGTTTGCCGAGTTGGCCATCAATGGCGCACTGTCGGGCTTGATGTACTCGCTGGTGGCGCTGGGAATCGTGCTCATCTACAAGTCGTCGTCCGTGCCCAATCTGGCGCAAGGTGCAATGACCATGCTGGGCGCCTACGTGGTTCTGGCCATCGCCAACGGCATCGGCCTTCCCATGTGGGCGGCCATCCCTCTGGCCATGGGGACGATGTTTTTTGTCGGCATGGGCATCGAACGGGTGGCCTTGCGCCGGCTGGCGGGCCGTCCCATCATCATGATTCTGATGATGACGCTGGGGCTCGATATCTTCATACGCGCGACAACGATGGCCATCTGGGGCAGTTCAAGCAGTCCAATGGCCATCGGCATCAGCGACGAACCGCTGTTTGTGGGGCCGCTGCTGCTCAATCGCTCCTACGTGGTGGGGGCCGTGGTTGCCGCGGCATTGTTTGCCATCTTCTTTTTCTTCTTTCGCACGCGCAGGGGCATTGTCCTGCGCGCCATCTCTGATGACTACATCGCATCCTGGTCCATCGGCATCTCGGTTGAGCGCGGGGTGGCTTTTTCCTGGGCCATGTCCTCGGTTCTGGCGACCACGGCCGGCGTGTTGTGGGGATCGGTTCAAGGTGTCAATTAAGGGTTGGCGCTGCTGTTACTCAAGGGCTTGACCGTCGCCGTTCTGGGCGGTCTAGACAGCATCGGCGGGGCCATTCTGGCCGGCTTGCTACTGGGTCTTCTTGAAGGTGTTGCCTCAGGCTATCTCGACCCCTTGGTGGGGGGTGGCAGCCGCGACCTGGTGGTTGCCGCAACGCTGATCCTGACCATCCTGATTCGGCCCCACGGCCTGTTCGGGCGCCACGACATTGAAAGGATCTGAAAGCCATGATTTTTCGTCAATCAGGAATTTTCCACACCAGTTACGCGGACGCGCGGGCACTTTTCACGTTGCCTGCCGATCGCTGGATGATCGGCTTGCTGCTGGCCTTTGCATTCACCGCGCCACTCACCATGAGCTCGCTCGTCCTCAGCACCCACCTGCTGCCCTGGCTGGTGTGGACTGCGGCCGCGCTCGGCTTGAACCTGATCCTGGGCTGGGCCGGCCAGTTTCACTTCGGCTACGCCGCCATCATGGGCATCGGCGCCTACACGGCAGTGCATGGCGCGCGCAACGGCATCCCCTGGGAGATCGCGGTGGTGCTCGGCGGCGTGATGGCCGCGGTCATCGGCATCGTTTTCGCTTTCGCGGCGCTGCGCGTGAAGGGCCTGTATCTGGCGCTCAGCACGCTGGCCCTGCAGTACGTGATGGACTGGGTGATCTCCCATGTGCCGGCCATCAGCGGCGGCTCCCAGGCCACGCTGCAAGCACCAGCGATGCGCTTGCTCGGTCAGGCCGTCACGTCGGAAACCGGCCTCTACTACGTGGCGCTGGGCTGGTGCCTGCTCGTGACCGTCTTCATGCTCAATTTGCGCCGCAGCGCGCTTGGCCGCGCGCTCGTCGCCGTGCGTGAAA
Organism: Rhodoferax sp.; assembly: GCA_023231075.1. Classification (GTDB taxonomy): domain Bacteria; phylum Pseudomonadota; class Gammaproteobacteria; order Burkholderiales; family Burkholderiaceae_C; genus Rhodoferax. The sequence continues at coordinate 13 of JALNWC010000522.1, read as the reverse complement.
AAGACTTCGCCGC
>JALNWC010000521.1 GCA_023231075.1 Rhodoferax sp. | reverse complement strand
GGTCGAGCGCATCGACCCCGAGACCGCGCGCGCGGGCTCGGTGGAGCCGCTGTTGGTTCGTCTGGATGGCATCTCCAGGGTGTTCGAGGCGCTGCGCGCCATGCCGGTTCAAGCGCTGGCCTTGCCTGAAGCGCCGACCGTTCCCGATGCGGCACTGCAGGCGCTGGCGCCCGCACCCGAGACGGCCGAGCCGGTGGTATCTGTGTGGGCGCCTGTGTCTTCAGTGGCTTCCATGCCACCTGTGCTGCCTATGCGACGCTCGGCAGGGCAAACCATCCGGATCCGGTCGCAGGTGCTTGACCGCATGGTCAATCAGGCTGGCGAGGTGATCATCACCCGTGCCCGCTTGGAGTCGCGCCTGGGGCAATTGCGCGGTTCGCTGGATGAATTGACCAGCAACCTGGATCGCTTGCGTCGGCAGTTGCGTGACGTTGAATTGCAGTCTGAATCCCAGATGCAGTCGCGCCTGGCGCAGACCAAGGACGCCGCGCAGGGTTTTGATCCGCTTGAGTTTGACCGCTTCACCCGTGTGCAGGAACTGACCCGCATGATGGCCGAGTCGGTGCATGATGTGGCCACCCTGCAGCGCAATTTGCAGCAAACGGTGGCTGGCGTTGAAGATGATTTGATCGCCCAGGCGCGCCAGACGCGTGAGTTGCAGCGCGAGTTGCTGCGCACCCGCATGGTGGAGTTCGACAGCATTTCGGAGCGTCTCTACGGGGTGGTGCGCCAAGCCGCCAAAGATGCCGGCAAGCAGGTCAAACTTGACATTGTGGGCGGTTCGCTCGAAATGGACCGTGGCGTGCTTGACCGCGTGGCCCCCGCGTTTGAACACCTGTTGCGCAACGCCGTGGGGCACGGCATTGAGGCCGCAGAATTGCGCGTCGCAGTCGGCAAGCCGCCCGTGGGAACCATCAGCATCACGCTGGAGCAGCAAAGCAACGATGTGGCGGTGAGCTTCCGTGATGACGGTGCCGGGCTGGATCTGGTGCGTATTCGTGACAAGGCGCTGGCGCAGCATTTGATGGCAGCCGATGAGGTGTTGACCGATGAGCAGGTGGCCAACCTGATCTTCGCGTCCGGCCTGTCGACCGTCAGCGAGGTCAGTGAACTCGCTGGCCGAGGCATTGGCATGGACGTGGTGCGCAACGAAGTCAATGCCCTTGGCGGGCGCATTGAGCTCAGCACCCAAAGCGGCTACGGTACCCAGTTCAGGTTGGTGCTGCCTTTGACCACCGCCGTGACCCAGGTGGTGCTGATGCGCATTGGCGATGCCGTGATGGGTGTGCCCGCCAGCCTGGTGGAGTTGGTGCGCCGCGTGCCTGCCACCGAACTGGCGGCAGCCTACAGCGCGGGTGAATTCAATTACAACAGTGACGCAGTGCCGTTTTACTGGGCAGGGGCGCTGCTGCAGGCCTCCAAAGCCAGTACAGAAGCGCCGGGCAAGACCGCATCGGTGGCCATTTTCCGCAGTGCCGGGCGCCATGTGGCCCTGCATGTGGATGAAGTGCTGGGCAACCAGGAGGTGGTGGTCAAAAACCTCGGACCACAACTCTCCCGCTTGCCAGGGCTGGCGGGCATGTCGGTGCTGGCCTCTGGCGCCGTGGTGCTGATTTACAACCCGGTCGCGCTCTCGGTGAGTTATGGCGAGCAGGCGCGCGCTTTCAGCAGGGCCACAGAGCTGCCCGCCACCAGCTTGCCCGCAACCCCTGCGCAGTTGCCTTTGGTGCTGGTGGTGGACGATTCGATCACCGTGCGCCGCGTCACCCAGCGGCTGCTCAAGCGAGAAGGCTTCCGCGTGGCCTTGGCCTCGGACGGCTTGCAGGCGCTGGACATGTTGCAGGCCGAAAAACCCTCGGTGGTGCTGACCGACATCGAGATGCCGCGCATGGATGGTTTTGACCTGGTGCGCAATATCCGTGGGGACGCCCGTCTGAGCGACCTGCCCATCATCATGATCACCTCGCGCATTGCAGAAAAACACCGCGATTACGCCAGGGAGCTCAAGGTGGATCATTACCTGGGCAAGCCCTACCCGGAAGACGAGTTGATTGCGCTGGTGCGGCAATATTGCGAAGCTGAAATTCATGCATAAAATGAGGCTCTAGCCTTTATAAATAAAGCGTTGATTGCTAATGTTTATATAGCATTTCTCAGAATGCGAGGCTGAGTCAAACCAGCTGTTTTTTCACTACCGCGTAACGCGTCAGGGTTTTGGCGCGCGCGGCATCGTGCTGCACAACGGGCAGGGGGTAATCGGCGCCCAGCGTGAGGCCTGCGGCCTGCAACTCCAGCGGTTTGGCCAGCCAGGGTGCGTGGATGCTTTTGTCAGACAATTTGGACAGTTGCGGCAGGTAGCGGCGAATGAACTTGCCCTGCGGGTCAAACTTTTCGCTTTGGCTGAGCGGGTTGAAGATGCGAAAGTAGGGCTGCGCATCGCAGCCACTGGAGGCCACCCATTGCCAGCCGCCGTTGTTGGCCGACAGGTCGAAGTCGTTGAGCTTTTCAGCAAAATAACGCTCGCCCCAGCGCCAATCGATGCCTAAATCTTTCACCAGAAAACTGCCTGCCACCATGCGCAGGCGGTTGTGCATGTAGCCAGTCTGATTGAGTTGCGCCATGGCGGCATCCACCAG
>JALNWC010000520.1 GCA_023231075.1 Rhodoferax sp. | reverse complement strand
TTGGCCTGGACGGAAGTCGGCGGCGATTTGCTTACCATCGAAGCCGCCATGATGTCGGGCAAAGGCGGGATCACACGCACGGGTTCATTGGGTGATGTGATGAAAGAGTCCGTGGAAGCTGCTCGCACGGTGGTGCGCAGCCGTTCACGCCGACTCGGCATCAAGGATGAGATTTTTGAGAAAAAAGACATCCACATTCACGTGCCCGATGGCGCAACGCCAAAAGATGGGCCGAGTGCTGGCGCGGCCATGACCACTGCGTTTGTGTCTGCCATGACAGGTATTCCGGTGCGTTGCGATGTCGCCATGACGGGTGAAATCACCCTGCGTGGTGAGGTGACGGCCATAGGCGGTCTGAAAGAGAAATTGTTGGCTGCACTGCGTGGTGGCATAAAGACCGTGCTGATTCCAGAAGAAAACGCAAAAGACTTGCAGGACATACCTGAAAACGTGAAAAACGGGCTTGAAATTGTGCCAGTGCGCTGGATTGACAAAGTGCTGGAGATTGCGCTTGAGCGCATGCCTACGCCATTGCCTGATGAAGAGCCTTTGGCAGTTGCGCCCGCTGCAGTTGCCCTTGCTGCGCCGGAGTTGACAGGTTCCGTGAAGCACTGATAAATTTTGATGCGTGTGAAATCGCAGGCAAAAAGTTACGCTATAATCTAGGGCTTGAAACGCGGGAATAGCTCAGTTGGTAGAGCGATACCTTGCCAAGGTATAGGTCGAGAGTTCGAGTCTCTTTTCCCGCTCCAGTGTTTCTTTTTGTACAGGCCATGGTCTGTGTGTATGCGGGAATAGCTCAGTTGGTAGAGCGATACCTTGCCAAGGTATAGGTCGAGAGTTCGAGTCTCTTTTCCCGCTCCAGATTGCCAAAAAGGGAAGCGAATGCTTCCCTTTTTTGTCAGAGTTTCTGGCGCGATAGCAAATCGGTTATGCAACGGATTGGCAATCGGGTGGCCAGTGCGATCACAGCCGAGCACGTACCAACACTGACCACCCACGTCCAGATACGCTCCGCGCTTTTCCGGCCGTTTCAAGTCCCCGAGCAGATCTGAGCGATTGACCTTGATTTCATGAACAATGGGTTCCAGGTAGTCCTGCCGGGAACTGTTGCGAATGGAGAAGACATCGGGTTGGCACATCTTCCAGTGGGTGTCATCCGTACCAACACCTGCCACCTTGGCACGCAGGCTCAACCCCGTCCAGGCGATCCGCCCCTCGCGCAACATCGATTCCACCACCTTGTCCACCAAGGCCTCATGCGCCGAGCGCGCCTGTCGATTCCCTTGCGTTGCACTGGCCAGATGTTGGATGCCAGCGACGGTGAGCCGCACCACCGCGTGACCGCTGTCGGTGGTGACTCGCTCAAGCATCCCGGTCGCCAACAGATCAATCTCCACCACATCCTGATACGGCCAACCCGCCGACCGGTACACCTCGCGCAACCGCTGGGCGTGAATCCGCTTGAGAGTTACTGGCAGAGCAATCATGGATCAGGCCCGCACCAATGCCAGGCCGTTCCAATCCGTGGTGTAGCCGGGCGTGCGCCGTTCCTGTTTCATGCACCACTGCCTGGGCTCACCTGCAAGTCCTGCGCTGGCCAAGGCCAAAGTGTTTCGTCCAAATCGTTGGTTCACAGCATCGAGTGCCTGCATCAGCCGACTTCCGCCAGGGTCTGCCACCTCGTCATCGAGCGCCAATTCCTGCTGGACCAAGTCCGCGGGTCGTAGATCCAACAGCATCACGCCAGCCTTTGCATAACGGTAGCCAGGTCGATAAATTGCCTGCAGTCCCAACAACGCTGCCTGGCAGATGTCCCGGCTGTCATTGCTGGGTCGCCTAAGTGGTACCACGGTTGAACGTGAATACTGCAGGTCTTGCGCTCTGAATGGGCTGGTGCGGATGAACGTCAGAACCTGTCCGGCATGGCTGTTTTGTATTCGCAACTTCTGCGCAGCCCGGCTGGCGAACTCCGTCACCGCTTCCTGTAATGCGGACAAGTCCAGCACCGCATGGCCAAAGCTGCGGGTGCAGGCGATCTCCTGCTTTGTCGCTGGCTCGTGCTCCAGACCCATGCAGTCGGTGCCTTGCAATTCACGCACGGTGCGCTCCAGCACCACCGACCAGCGACGTTTGACCACGACAGGATCCAGTCGCGCCAAGTCCAGAACGGTATGGATGCCAACTTCTTTCAGCTGCGCACCGATGCGTCTGCCCACCCCCCAGACTTCACCCACTTCGGTGGCTTGCATCAATGCGTCAAGTTCCAATGGCTCCAGATTGCCGAGATGGCACACCTGAGCATGCTGTTCGGGGTAACTGCCCGGTTTGCGCTCAGCGGTCTTGGCAATGTGGTTGGCCAGCTTGGCCAGGGTCTTGGTCGGGCCAATCCCGATGCCGCAGGCGATGCCGATCCATTTGAGGATTCGATGCCTGATTTTGCGGCTGCGCTCTGTCATGTCACCCCTGATGCCGGTCAGGTCAATGAATGACTCGTCAATCGAATACACCTCTTGGCGGTGTCCCAAACCTGCGGCCAGACTCATCATGCGGTCACTCATGTCGCCATAAAGCGCAAAGTTGGCCGACAACGCGACCAGTCCATCTGATTCCTCAAAATGGCGAATCTGGAACCAGGGGGC
>JALNWC010000519.1 GCA_023231075.1 Rhodoferax sp. | reverse complement strand
TTTGGAAAAGTCAGACGGATGTACAAGCGCGACAAGAAGTCGCTGCGCGAGATAGCCAAAAGCACGGGGCTGTCGAGAAACACGATCCGCAAATGGGTGCGCGATGCGAAAGAGGGTGAAGAGCCCGAGTACCGGCGCAAGACGGCACCAGGCAAGCTCACCGCGTTTCACGCGGCGCTGGAGCTGGCCCTCAAGGCCGATGCATTGCGTACCAAGCAATACCGGCGCAGCGCCCGGGCATTGTTTGTCGACATCAAAAAGCAGGGCTACAGCGGCGGTTACAGCCGCGTCACCGACTTTGTGCGAGAGTGGCGAGGCAATGCAGGCAAAGCACCCCACGCCTTCGTGCCTTTGAGCTTTGCGCTGGGCGAGGCGTTCCAGTTTGACTGGAGCACCGAAGGCCTGCTGGTGGGCGGCATCTACTACAACAAGGTCCAACTCTCGCACATGAAACTGTGCGCCAGCAGGGGCTTCTGGCTGGTGGCCTACCCCAGCCAGGGCCATGAAATGCTGTTTGATGCCCACACCCGCTCGTTTGCGGCGCTGGGAGGCATCCCTGGGCGGGGCATCTACGACAACATGAAGACGGCTGTCGATAAAGTCCAAAAGGGCAAGCAACGCGTGGTCAATGCCCGCTTCACGGCCATGTGTGCGCACTACCTGTTTGATGCCGACTTCTGCAATGTTGCCAGTGGTTGGGAGAAAGGCGTGGTCGAGAAGAACGTCCAGGACAGCCGTAGGCGCATCTGGCTCGATGCCCAAAAGCGCAAGTGGAGCTCTTTCGAAGAACTCAACGTCTGGTTGGGCCAGCGCTGCCGTGAATGCTGGGGCGAACTGCGCCACCCTGAGTTTGGTCATTTCAGCGTGCTGGAAATGCTGGAACAGGAACGCCTGGCGATGATGCCCATGCCCACCCCGTTTGACGGCTACGTCGAGAAGTCTGCCAAGGTCTCAAGCACCTGCCTGGTCAGTGTGGATCGAAACCGTTACTCGGTACCGTGTGAATGGGCCAACCACAGGGTCAGCACCCGGCTCTATCCCAGTCGAGTCTGCGTTGTCGTTGGAGACCTGGTGGTGGCCAGCCACGAGCGGGCCTCAGACCGGGGCCACACCTGTTACGCCTGGCAGCACTACGTTGCGCTGGTGCAGCGCAAACCGGGAGCGCTGAGAAACGGCGCGCCGTTTGCCGATATGCCTGAACTTCTGCAGCAACTGCGCCTTGGGCTGATGAAACACGCCGGAGGTGAGCGGATCATGGCGCAGGTATTGGCCGCTGTGCCCACAGCCGGATTGGAGGCCGTGTTGGTGGCGGTGGACTTGGTTGTTGAATCTGGCGCACTCAGTGCTGAGCATGTTCTCAACGTGTTGGCCCGCCTCAATGCCAAGCCTGTGCCAGATTCTGTTGAAACCACCCTGGCGCTCAAGGCACCACCGCTGGCCAATACCCAGCGCTACGACAGTCTCAGAGAACTGGGCGCTGATGTGCAAGTCGTGCAAACCCAGGAGGTCAGCCATGCGTTGTGATGTCACCACCGAACTCAAAGAGCTGCGCCTGCACGGCATGTGTCAGGCGTGGGATGAACTGACAACACACGAGGGCAAACCCAATGATGTGAGGATACAGACATCGCGCTGGTTGATCGAGCATTTGCTGCAAGCCGAACACACGGACCGGGCCATGCGCTCGGTCAGTCATCAGCTCAAGGCGGCGCGGTTTCCCATCCATCGTGATCTGGCCCGGTTTGACTTCGCCGCTAGCGCGGTCGATGAAGAATTGGTTAAAACATTGGCGACGATGGACTTTACCGACACCGCGCAGAACGTGGTGTTCATTGGCGGGCCTGGCACTGGCAAGACGCATCTGGCCACCGCAGTGGCGGTCTCGGGCATCACGTCCAAGGGGATGCGGGTACGCTTTTACTCAACGGTGGATCTGGTCAACCAGTTGGAGCAGGAGAAGGCCCAGGGCAAGGACGGTCGCATTGCTGCGTCGTTGCTGCGGGTGGATTTGGTGATCCTGGATGAACTGGGGTACCTGCCGTTTAGCCAGGCCGGTGGCGCTTTGTTGTTTCACCTGCTGTCCAAGCTGTACGAGCACACCAGCGTGGCGATCACCACCAACCTGAGTTTCTCAGAGTGGTCCAGCGTGTTTGTCGATGCCAAGATGACCACGGCGCTGCTGGATCGTTTGACCCATCATTGCCATATTGTGGAGACGGGCAACGAGTCGTATCGGTTTGCACACAGTTCCATGGCGGCCAAGTCGCGTATACAGGCGCGTGAGCAGTCGCGCAAAGGTGGCAAGGCCGGCAAGACTGCAACGGCACCCGAGTCATTCTGAGGCGCTGTGCGAGGGGGAAATCCGCTACGGGCTTCGCCCTTCGCTCCTTTCCCCCTCGCACAATGAATCCATTCAGAAATCCAAAGTCAGGGGGGCAGCCAAAACCAGAATTCAGTACACTTATCCACAGTTGCAAATTCAAAAAGCAGCTACTCGCCCTGGGTCAATATTGGATCGGCAGGGTGGGTCAATATTCAATCGGCACGGACATGGTCAAGGTGCTCCACGTCAGTGCAATCGGGGTTTCGCCGCCGGTGCCATGCTGCGCATGTTGCCCGGTGTCTTGCTGTTTATCGGCGATGTTCTG
>JALNWC010000518.1 GCA_023231075.1 Rhodoferax sp. | reverse complement strand
TATTCCGAAGCGTTGGAGGTGCGCCCGTAAATGCCGATCAGCGCGTACAGAAAAACGGTGGCAAAAAGAAAAATGGCACCCACCCAGATCTTGCGCAGACCCTCCTGCTCAGCCAGAGCCAGGGCCAGTATGAACATGACCAGCAAGGCCACAAAGGTGGCAAAGCGGCGATGGATGCGGCGGTTATATGCCTTGAAAGCCATGGGCACTTCAGGATCGCGCCCCTCCTGCCGATTGGCAACCCAGGCAAAAACGGCCACGATGCCAATAAAAACGATGACGCTGCCCTGCGCTGCAAACCAGTAGGAAACGGGCCAGCCAGCCACGACCTGTTGCAAATCGTGGGCAAAAAATACCAGACCGAATGAGGCAGCAAACCATACCAGCAGCAGCCAACCGTGCAAACGCTTGAGGTTTGCAGCAGGCGGACTGTGGCTGGCAGGCGAGTCAGCGTCAACCATCAGATGATGATGTCATCCTCAGGTGCTTGAGTCCGGCGCGGTTTACTTGACCTTGGCAAGGTTTTGCCAGGTGGCCACCACCGTGTCAGGATTCAAGGAAATCGACGAGATGCCCTGCGTCATCAACCAGGCGGCAAAGTCAGGGTGGTCGCTGGGCCCCTGACCACAAATACCCACGTACTTGCCCTCGGCCAGACAGGCCTCGATCGCCTGCGTGATCAGGCGAGTGATGGCAGGATCACGCTCGTCAAAATCCTTGGCCAACAGTTCCAGACCCGAGTCACGGTCCAGGCCCAGCGTCAATTGCGTCAAATCGTTGGAGCCGATCGAGAAACCGTCAAAATACTGCAGGAATTCCTTGGCCAGAATCGCATTGCTCGGGATTTCACACATCATGATCAGTTTCAGGCCATCGACCCCGCTCTTGAGCCCTTTCTGGGCCAGCAACTCGGTCACTTTTTTCGCCTGACCCAAGGTGCGAACAAAGGGCACCATCACCTGCACGTTGGTCAAACCCATGTCGTTACGCACCCGCTTGAGGGCTTCGCACTCCATGGCAAACGCCTCGCCAAAGTCAGCACTGATGTAGCGCGCGGCACCGCGGAAACCCAGCATCGGATTTTCTTCTTCGGGCTCGTAGCGGCTGCCTCCAATGAGCTTGCGGTACTCGTTGCTCTTGAAGTCCGACAGGCGAACAATCACCGGCTTGGGCCAGAAGGCGGCGGCAATGGTGGCCACCCCTTCTGCCACCCGGTCGACATAGAAAGCACGTGGTGAAGCATGGCCCCGGGCCACCGACTCCACTGCTTTTTTCAGGTCTGAATCAATGTTGGGGTAATCCAGAATCGCCTTGGGGTGCACGCCAATGTTGTTGTTGATGATGAACTCCAGCCGCGCCAGGCCCACGCCGGCGTTGGGCAACTGGCAGAAATCAAAGGCGAGCTGGGGGTTGCCCACATTCATCATGATCTTGACGTCAATCTCGGGCATCTGGCCGCGCTGCACCTCGGACACTTCGGTCTCAAGCAAGCCGTCGTATATGAAACCGGTATCCCCTTCGGCGCAACTCACCGTGACCAGCATGCCGTCCTTGAGCACCTGGTCGGCATGGCCACAACCCACCACCGCCGGAATACCCAATTCACGCGCAATGATGGCGGCGTGGCAAGTGCGGCCGCCCCGGTTGGTGACGATGGCGGATGCACGCTTCATGACCGGCTCCCAGTTGGGATCGGTCATGTCGGTCACCAGAATATCGCCGGGTTGCACCCGGTCCATCTCGCTGAGCTTGTGCACCACCCGCACCGGACCGGTGCCAATTTTTTGACCAATGGCGCGCCCCTCGACCAGCACGACTCCCTTGCCTTTGAGCTTATAGCGGTGCTCGACCTTGCCAGCCGCCTGGCTCTTGACCGTTTCGGGGCGTGCCTGCAAGATGTACAGCTCGCCATCCAGGCCGTCCTTGCCCCATTCGATGTCCATCGGACGGCCGTAGTGTTCTTCGATCACCACGGCGTAGGCCGCCAGTTTTTGAACATCGGCGTCGGACAAGGAATAACGGTTGCGCAGCTCGGTGGGCACATCGGTCGTCTTGACCAAATGACCCGTAGCCGCTTTTTCTTCTGCGGTAGAGAACTGCATCTGGATCAGTTTGGAGCCCAGGTTGCGCCGGATCAGCGCCCGCTTGCCGGCCTTGAGCATGGGTTTGTGGACATAAAACTCGTCCGGATTCACCGCCCCCTGCACCACCGTTTCACCCAGGCCATAGCTTGAGGTGATGAACACCACCTGGTCAAAGCCGGACTCGGTGTCGATGGTGAACATGACGCCGGCAGCGCCCAAATCGGAACGCACCATGCGCTGAATGCCTGCACTCAGGGCCACCTGCTCGTGGGCAAAGCCCTTGTGCACCCGGTAGCTGATGGCGCGGTCGTTGTAGAGCGAGGCAAAAACCTCCTTGATCTTGTGCAGGATTTCTTCAATGCCCGTCACATTCAAAAAGGTTTCCTGCTGGCCGGCAAAAGACGCATCAGGCAGGTCTTCGGCTGTGGCCGACGAGCGCACGGCAAAAGAAGCTTTGTCATTGCCACCATGCAGCGCCACAAAGGCCTTGCGGATTTCCTGCTCGAGGTCGGCCGGAAAGGGTTGTGACTCGATCATGGCGCGAATTTCGGCACCGGCAACGGCCAGCGCATTC
>JALNWC010000517.1 GCA_023231075.1 Rhodoferax sp. | reverse complement strand
TGGTGCGCTTTGAACTCTCCCATGAAACTGGGGGTTGGCAGCATCATCGGCCCGGATATGCTGCGTGCGGTAATGGTAGATACCATGTCGCGAATGGCACCGTAAACCAGTGCCGCACCATTCTCAAAAACAAGTTCTTCGCGCTTGACTTCGTCAACATTGTCCGAAACTCTAAATGTGCCCACGGCTTGCATGTCGATGTTGTAGGGGCAGCGTGGGTTGTCGTCGGCATTTTGAGTGGCAAAGCCAACCGCCACCCACCAACTGCCGTCGTCGTGGCGTCCGTGGTTAAGGCTCCATGCGAGCATGGCCCCGCTAAAGTCAAAATCATCGCCGACCACGGCTTGTGCTTCAAAGTCAACGTCAACATGCACACGCAGAAACTTGAAGCTGACAAAGGTGATTGGACTGGGTTTCATGCCGCGCGCTCCCAGCGACTGGTTTCAACCGTCTTGCCAGCCTGAGAATACGCGCCGAGAGAGCTGTCGTTGGAAGCCGACTGAGCACTGTGTTTGCGCTTTTCTGTTAGTTCCTGGTCAAGGATTTTTTGCACCAAAGGTGCCAGTTTGATGAACTGATCACGGGAATGGCTGTTGACAATATTGCGCGTCTCGGGTGGCAACTGCAGGCCTTTGAGGCTGGCTAGTTTCGATAAATTGGTGGGCATGGCCATGCACAAGCGCAACAGGCTGTCCATGGCGGTGCTTTGGATGATGTCATCGCTCTCATACCTGCTGAATGCCACCTTGCCACCGCCAAACAGGGCTGCTGCAGTGTCTTGCCTGAGCTTCATGTGCTTGCGGTAGGTTCGGATTTCGGCGCCGCCAAGTAGACCTTCGGCTTGTTTTTTGAATGCCTGCATGGCGCGCTTGTTGGCCAGTGCCTGGGCGGTGTCAGCCAGTTCCGAACCACAGTGATCGCACACAGAAAACTGCATGGCCACGCTGCCATGGTGGCCTGCGTGCGACACGGGGTTCTGCTGCGTTTGTGGCATCAGATTTCCTTGGCCACAGGCTGGACAGGTGTCGTTTTGGGTCTGCAGGGGTGGGTTCATTTCAGGTTCCTTGCGGGTGATTCGATGCGCTTAGTAATACATCACACGCCGCCCATGGCCCGGCTGGCTGTGCTTTGCACCATTCAGAGCCGCCATAGATGCCTTTGGTGACAGCCAATTTGATAAGGTCTGCAATGTCTTCATTTGAGAGGCACCACTTTTGTGCGTCCTTCACGGCGCCATTACTCCAGGGTCTCACGTTGATTGACTCGGCCAAACTTTTAATCTCGAACGTCGGGTACAAAGGCCCCGAAGGGATGTCTCGGGGCTCGTCATTTTGAGGCGGTAGGCCATCAAAGCGACTAACGTTCACGCTATTTTTTATCATCATGATAATTTTTGCGGGAACCGTTGACTATATACCATGCAGCAACCGGGGTTTAAAGGAGGCGACGCGAGCCTTTTCCCAAGGGCGTGAATGGGCGAGGTGTCAGCCATGATTTCCCCGGCCAATGGCCACATACGCCATGCCGTTTTCTTTCATTTCTTGCGGTTCATACAGATTGCGGCCGTCAAACACCACGGGTTCCTTCATGGCTGCCTTCAAAGCCGTCCAGTTGGGGCTGCGGTAGGCCTTCCATTCGGTCACGATGATCAGCGCGTCTGCGCCCTGCACGGTTTCCATGGCCTTGTCGGCAAACTGCAGGTTTTGCAGCAGCTTGGGGGCATCTGCCAGGTCTAGTGCCAGCACGCGTTTGGCTTCTTCTTGGGCCACGGGGTCGTGCGCGTTGATGCTGGCACCGGCGCGCAGCAGTGCGCTGATGATGACGCGGCTGGGTGCGTCGCGCATGTCGTCGGTGTTGGGTTTGAAGGCCAGGCCCCACAGGGCGAAGGTTTTGCCGGCCAGGTTGGGGCCGTATTTGGCGAAGATTTTGTTGACCAGCACTTGTTTTTGGTCATGGTTGACGGCTTCTACGGCTTCGAGCACGCGCAGGGTCTGGCCGTGTTCGCGGGCGGTGCGGGCCAGGGCTTGCACGTCTTTGGGGAAGCAGCTGCCGCCGTAGCCGGTGCCGGCGTACAAAAAGCTGTAGCCAATGCGCGGGTCTGAGCCGATGCCCTGGCGCACCAGTTCGATGTCGGCACCCACCTGGTCGGCCAGGTTGGCCAGTTCGTTCATGAAGCTGATGCGGGTGGCCAGCATGGCGTTGGCGGCGTATTTGGTGAATTCGGCGCTTTTGACGTCCATGACGCGGGTGCGTTCGTGGTTGCGGTTGAAGGGGGCGTAGAGCTGGCGCATGGTATTTAAAGCCCGCTCGCCTGCGGCGTCGCTGGCCACGCCGAGGACGATGCGGTCCGGGCGGGTGAAGTCTTCGACGGCGGCGCCTTCTTTGAGGAATTCGGGGTTGGAGACGACGTCGAATTCCAGGTTAACACCCCGAGTAGCAAGCTCGTTCTGAACGGTGGCGCGAACCTTGTCGGCGGTGCCGACCGGAACGGTCGATTTGTCGACGATAATTTTGAAGCCGTTCATGGCGCGACCGATGTCCTTGGCAACGCCGAGGACGTGTTTAAGGTCGGCGGAGCCGTCTTCGCCCGGCGGGGTGCCGACGGCGATGAAACAGACCAGCGAGGCCTTGACCGCTTCTTCGACGTCGAGGGTAAAGG
>JALNWC010000516.1 GCA_023231075.1 Rhodoferax sp. | reverse complement strand
TCAAACCGCTCGGTCGCCTGTTCAAAACCTTGCGCGGCATTTCCGGCTCCAGCATCTTGGGCAGTGGCGAAGTGGCGCTGATTCTGGATGTGGGCTCGCTGGGGGATCTGGTCACGGCGGACACCTCCCACATGGCAAACATCAACCGATCCGAGGTGGCACGATGACCCATCACCAGGCGCTCACAGCAGCATCGTCACTTTCTCCAAGTGGCTGGGACGCATCCAGGCAGGACGCGTTGCAGTACCTGACCTTCACGCTTGGCGACGAAGTTTTCGCCATGGACATTCGCACGGTGCGCGAAATCATCCAGTATGGTGCGATGACGGTCGTGCCCCTGATGCCTGAATTTGTGCGCGGCATCATCAACCTGCGCGGTGCGGTGGTGCCGGTGATTGACCTGCAATCGCGCTTTGGCCGACCCAAGGCGCAGATCGGCAAGAAAACCTGCGTGATCATTTTTGACGTGGGTGCCGAGGGTGACAAGGTGGAACTGGGGCTGCTGGTGGACGCCGTGAGCGAGGTGATTGACATTTCCCCCGATGCCATTGAGCCGCCGCCGCAGTTTGGCACCAGCATTCAGCGTGAATTCATTCGAGGCTTGGGCAAAGTGGGCGCTGATTTCATTGTGATTCTGGAGCCCGAGCGCGCGCTCAACATTGACGACATGGTGGCATTGGCCGCACAAGGCCAAGGCGCCTGACAAGAACCCGGAGACACGCATGGGCAAAAGCCAACTTTCTATCAAGACACGCATTCTGGCGGGCTTTGCGCTGCCGATCATCCTGTTCATAGGGTTCACCATCTGGTTTTCTGGCCAACTTTCGCAGGTGAAGCAGAACCTGGCCTCGGTGTCGGACCAAAGCGTCGGGTACGCCTTGCTGGCCACCTCGGTGGACAAAAACGTGGTGCAAATCCAGCAGTTTTTGTCTGATGTGTCGGCGACCCAGGGCAAAGACGGGCTGGATGACGGTTTCAAAAATGCGCAGGCTCATTTTGACGGGCTCAATGCGGCGCTGGTCAGGTTTGAAAAGCATTTTGCCGACGCCAACGATGCCGCCTCCAGCAAACTGGTTCAAACCATCCGGTCGGATGCTGCCAGCTACTTTGCCGCCGGCAACGCCATGGCACAGGCCTTTGTGGCGGGTGGCCCCGCAGCGGGCAACAAGCTGATGGGCGGTTTTGATGCGGCCAGTGAAAAGCTGCAAAAAGAGCTTGAGCCCTTCGTCAAGTCGCAGGTGGCGCAGATGAAAGCAGATTTGGCGGGGGCTTCGGCCAAGGCCGACCAAATCTCGCAAATGGGCATCATCATCGTGGTTTTGGCGGTGGCGCTGGCGGCAGCGGTGGCCTTGTGGGTCACGGCCAGCATCATCAAACCTCTGGGGCGCGCATTGGGTGTGGCGCGTGAGGTGGCCTCAGGCAAGCTGAATGCCAGCATTGACGTGGACGACAGTGAAATTGGCCAACTCATGGCCCCGTTGGCCAAGATGCAGGGCACGTTGCAAGAATTTGAGGCGGCACAGGCTGAAATGGCGCGTCAACACGACGCGGGCATGCTGGACTACCGCATGCCTTCCAGCCAACTGGAAGGCGCCTACCGCGGCATGGCCGACTCCATGAATGCGCTGGTGCAGTCGCACATCGCCGTCAAGATGAAGATTGTCGAAGTGGTGGGTGCCTACATTGAGGGCAAACTCGACGTGGCCATGGACCGCCTGCCGGGGCAAAAAGCCCGTGTGACAGAAGCTATTGACAAAGTTCAGGCGGCCATGAAAACCGCCGCAACCGCTGCCGCGTTCAACGAGCGCATCCGTTTGTCACTCGACAGCCTGCCGGTCTGTGTCACCGTGTCCAATGCCCAGGCCCAATTGGTGCACGCCACCCCACCGGCCAAAGACATGCTCAAGCTGTTTGGCGGCGCCACTTTTGATGCCGACATGTTCTACGGCAACAAGCTCTCCAGCCTGTTCAAAAACCCGGACGATGCCAGCAAGTTTGACCAGGCCGTGCGCTCCGGTGAAACCGTTGACATGGACATCCAGGGCCGCCAACTGCGCCTGCTGGCACGACCGGTACACAACAGCGCGGGTGAGCCCATCGGCCGCATTACCCAGTGGCTGGACCGTACCGATGAAATTGCCTCAGAGCAAGAAGTCTCGCGCATTGTCAGCGCGGCTGCCAATGGCGACCTGGGCGGTCGCGTCAGCCTGGAAGGCAAAACCGGCTTCTTTGGCGTCCTGGCAACCGCCATGAATCAACTCATCGACACCAGCGAAGCTGCCATCACCGACACCGCCAAAGCGCTGGATGCCCTGGCCCAGGGTGACCTGACCCACCGCATCACCCGCGACTACCAGGGCATCTTTGGCCAGGTCAAAGACAACGCCAACACCACGGCAGAAAAACTCACCGCCATCGTCGAGGAAATTCGTGCAGCCGCTGATGCGCTGACAGGTGCGGCCAACCAGGTCTCGGCCACCGCACGGTCCTTGAGCCAAGCCGCCAGCGAACAAGCTGCCAGCGTGGAAGAAACCACCGCCAGCATCGACGTGATGAGCGCCAGCATCAACCAAAACAGCGACAACGCCAAAGTCTCCGATGGCATGGCCAGCAAAACCACCAAAGAGGCCGTGGACGGTGGCGCCGCCGTCAGGCAAACGGTGAT
>JALNWC010000515.1 GCA_023231075.1 Rhodoferax sp. | reverse complement strand
CAAGCAAATGGCGCTGGAGCAGGCCATCAGCGACAGCCCGCTCATTTTGGGCAACAAGGTCAGTCTGCTACAGGACGGCGCCGCCACTTATGCCGCCATGTTTGGCGCCATCCGCCAGGCCAAGGACCACATCAACCTCGAAACCTACATCATCGAAGACGATGCCACCGGGCAGGAGTTTTCTGACTTGTTGATGCAGGCCCAGGCACGTGGCGTGCAGGTCAACCTGATCTATGACAGCGTGGGCGGCATCAACACCCCAAAAACGTTTTTCGATCGCCTGTCAAAAGCCGGCATCGCCGTGCTGGAGTTCAACCCCATCAACCCGCTGACCGCCAAAGGGCCCTGGCAAATCAACAACCGGGATCACCGCAAACTGCTGATCGCCGATGGCCGCTCGGTCATTCTCGGGGGCATCAACATCAGCAATGTCTATACCTCGGGGTCGGCGTTGCTTCAACGCATCATCAAGCCCCCGGCCGACGGGGTGGTGTGGCGCGACACCGACCTGCAAATTGAAGGCCCGGTGGTAGCAGAATTCCAGAAACTCTTTTTGCAAACCTGGGAAAAGCAGCATGGCCCGGCGCTGGCCGCCAAAGCCTATTTTCCCAAGCTCGCACCGCAGGGCAAAGACATCGTGCGCGCCATCGGCAGCACCCCCGACGACCCCTACAGCCTGATTTACCTGACGCTGATTTCGGCCATCGGCAATGCCGAAAAGTTTATCCACCTCACCAACGCCTACTTTGTGCCCGACCCGCAATTGCTCAGGGCGCTGGGTGACGCCGCTGCGCGCGGGGTTCAGGTGCAGTTGATCCTGCCCAGCGAATCCGATTCCGAACTGGTGTTTCACGCCGGGCGCGCCCATTACGCCGAGCTGCTGGCCGGCGGTGTGCAAATTTACGAGCGCCAGGGTGCCCTGCTGCACGCCAAGACCGCCGTCATTGACGGCGTCTGGTCCACCGTGGGCTCGACCAACCTGGACTGGCGCAGTTTTCTGGACAACGACGAGGTCAATGCGGTGGTGCTGGGGCGCGAATTTGCCACCCAGATGCAGGCCATGCACCAGCAGGATCTGGACGCCTCACAGCGCATCGAGCCCGAAGCCTGGGCCCATCGACCCTTCAAATTCAAGCTCAAGGAATGGCTGGCGCAGCACTGGGGGCGCTTGCTGTAGCAGGCAGGTCAGGCTTGCGCAAATGCCAGGTAGTCCGTCAGCCGCTTGTCTTCCGTCACCTGGTCATGGGGAACCAGCAGGTAGCGCCAGAGCTTGGCGCCCGTGGTGCGCGCATGGTCTGACGCCTGTTGGCACCACAAGGCACCGGCCTGGGCTTTGGCCATGACATCGCCATTGCCCAGTTCATTGCGCGCCTTGGTTTCCACCATCAGCAAGCTGTGCGCAGTTGCCACCACAAAGTCGGGCACGTACTCGGGCTGCTCTGCGCCCAGCTTGTAAGCCATCTGGAACTGCCCCTTGGCGGGCTTGAACCATTTGTCGGCATCGCGCTCCAAAATCACCGCAAAGCGGCGTTCGGTATCTGAATCAAATTTTTGCAGCGGATACAGGCAGCGCGAGAAATGACCGAACACCATTTGCTTGATGCGGCTGGGCTCATCCACCGTCTGGCGGTAGTCGCGCACCGGCTGGCCAGCACCCACGGTGTAAGTGGACTCCTTCAGCGCCGTATAACCGCGCCGCACCTCCACCGCGTAGCCAGTGGCCGACTCAAAGAAGTGACCCATCATCTGCGCATGGATGTTGCTGGCAATCAGTTGCCGGTCCAGGTCCAGCACATTGCGCACCTCGCTTTCCTCATTCAGGTAACTTTGCAAGTGCGCCACCATTTGCCCGGCCAGGTCGTACAACAGGCTGGCATGGGCGGTGTAGTCGATGTCATCAAACTCACTTAAAGCGTGGACGATGTAGTCTTCCAGCCGCTGCATCGGTTTGCCGCTTTGCGCCGACAGTGTGAACTGCGCATGCGTGCGCAAGGCCTGGCCCACCAGGGAGCGGTCTTTGGGCTGCAAGTGCAGGCCCGCCACATCCAGCGTAAAAGGCTTGAAACCATTCGTCACCACCCCTTGGGGCACCACGGCAATGCGTGGAATGTCAATGGTTTGCTTCACCGCTTCTTCCACCGTGCGGCGCACCACGTCGGCCACATCCAGCGCCGCCGGGGCATCGGCACCCACCAGCACGCTGACCTGCACGGGCGGCAGTTTTTCTTTCACCGCTTCGGTCAAGCGGGCCTGCAGCTCGGGGCTCAACAAGGCTAGGCGGCTGGGCGCGTCGCCTGGCCGAAGCTCGTACTCGGCCAGCACCTGCATCACCACTGCCGCCGCTTGCCGCTCATGCGAGGTGCTGAACACCGGCGTGGTCGCGCCGCTGGTCGCAGTCTGGGTGGCCACACCAGCAGCTTCAGACGCGTTCTCCGGCTGATTCAGCCCCAAGGCTTGCGCCAAATTGGAAGCCACCGTCAGGCTCTGCAGTCCGTCACCATCCGCGTCGGGCGCATCCAGAATCAGCGTCTTGAGCTTGATGGGCGAATCGGCCCGGTTGGCGTCGTCGATGATGTCCTGAAACCGGTCGTGCGCAATGATGTTGAGCCGGTCCACCGCATCCACCCCGGTGCGTTTGCCATAGGGCAGGCGCAAGCCGCGGCCAATGGACT
>JALNWC010000514.1 GCA_023231075.1 Rhodoferax sp. | reverse complement strand
GACGTTTAACTGCGTGGGCATATCGAAAGGGCATTTCACGCTAATCAGGTCTCAGACCCCGGCGCTTTGCAGGTTGAGCTGTTCCAGCATGTCGAGGTCGGTGGTGATGCCGGTACTCTCGCGGATGCGCGCCAGAATCTCGGCACGCAAGGCCCGAAACGGCTCGCTGTGCTTCATGTCCTGCGTGCGCCGCGCGGGCAGCGGCACCGGGAAAATGCTGTGGATGCGGCCCGGGCGCGGCTGCATCAGCACCACGCGCTGGCCCAGATAAACCGCCTCTTCGACGTCGTGGGTGACAAACACGATGGTGGTTTTTTCGATGCGGTGGATGTGCAAAATCAGGTCGTGCATGACCTCGCGCGTTTGCGAGTCGAGGGCGCCAAAAGGCTCGTCCATGAGCAAAATCGACGGCCGCCCCATGAGCGCACGGGCAATCGCCACGCGCTGCTGCATGCCGCCCGAAAGCTGGTTCGGGTAGGCGTCACGCACCTTGTTCAGGCCGATCAGATTCAGCAAGGCGTCGGCTCGGCCCGAAGCGGCCTCCACGTCGGCCGATGTCAGGTTTTCACGGTTGACCCTGAGCCGGCGGCTGAACTTGATGTTTTCCATCACCGTCAACCAGGGGTACAGGCTGTAATGCTGGAACACCATGGCACGATCAGCCCCGGGTGCAGCAATGTTGCGGCCATCGCAGCGCAGCTCGCCACTGGTGCGGTACTCCAGCCCGGCCAGGATGCGCAACAGCGTGGACTTGCCGCAGCCGGAAGCCCCCACCAGCGTGATGAACTCGTTATCGTCGATGCTCAGGTTGACGTTTTCCAGCGCCGCAACCGGGCTGGCGGCACGCTCGAACACCTTGCCGACGTTTTGAATGGTGACTTTGGACATGGCTTGATCTCCTCGTTAACCGCGTGTGTGGGCCCAGGGGTAGAGGCGGCGATGCAGCCAGCGAAAGCCCTGATCCATCAACAGCCCGATGACGCCGATCAGGATGATGCCGCCGAAGATGGTGTCGGTCTTGAGGTAGCGCTGCGCTTTCAGGATGGCGTAACCCAGCCCCGAATTGGCGGCCACCAGCTCGGCCACCACCAGGTAGGTCCAGGCCCAGCCCATGGTGATGCGCAGCGTGTCCAGAATGGCGGGGCGGGCCGATTGCGCCAGCACCAGGCGCATCATCTCGAAGCGGGTGGCGCCCATGGTCAGTGCCGCCTCGATTTGCGTCAGCGGCACCAGGCGCACGTTGTCGGCCACCATCAGCACCATCTGGAAAAAAGTGCCAATGAAAATGATGGAAATCTTGGCGCTCTCGCCAATGCCCAGCCACAACATCACCAGCGGGATAAAAGCCACCGCCGGCATGTAGCGAATGAAGTCGGTCAGGGGTTCGAGCAGCGCCTCGACCGGGCGAAAGGCACCAATCAACAGACCCAGCGGCAATGCCAGCGCGGCCGACAGCGCAAAACCGGCGGCAACACGGTAGATGCTGATGAGCGCATCACCGGCCAGGTCGTCTTCCAGCAACCAGCTGGTCAAGCGCGTCAACACACTCCAGGGGCCGGGCAGGAACATCGGATCGACCCAACCCGAGGCGGACAACATCGCCCAGCCGGCAAACGGGACGAACAAGCCCAAAAATGCGAACAGCCAGTATTGGGTGCGCGACAACTGGCCGGCAATGCGCCAGATGCCGGGCCGGGCCGGGTGCGAAAAGGTGTCTGTCATGCGGGCTCCAGTGGTGAGAGAAACAAAGCAAGAGAGGACGGCGCAACACACCATCTCCTCCCGGGCTTTTGTCCCTCCGTGGAGCCGCAACGATCGCGGCCGACAGCTCTCGGACCAGACAGCGCCACACAATTTGGCGCCCGGAACCCTAGCGGTCTAGCAAGTCAAGCGGCGTGCCATGCACAGCGCCCTCTCTTGAATGTAACTAAGCAAAACGGGTGCCAGATTGAAAATATCTGCGTGGATCGGGTTTGAACAGAAATCACGGGGCGTCGTCAGTCGCGGGGCATGGGCGCGCCATGTCTGCACCGAAAACCAGGGGCACATTGCACCAAAGTGGTGAATGGGTCCACCCATGGTGCACCCATCACTCACACCAGGACTTCTTGCCCTGCCCAGTCAAGCACCTGCCACAGTTCGCCCAAGCCAGGACAAGAAACTTCTGCGGGTTTCGCCTTGGCTCGAGCCACGGCAAAGGGCAGGCAGGCGCCATTCAGTGCCGGCAAAGTCGATTGCTCAATGGTCCATTGCCCCGCTTCCAGCGTGCCAAAAGAAATTTCAAAGTCGAGCAGGTCTTGCGCCATGGCAGGGTGCCTGGCCACCACATCCAGCAGGGTCTGCCCGGCTTGTGTGCCTGGCGGCCAGGCCATGCACCGGGGCCGCACGTGCATGGCGTAGCGGCCCGCCACCAAGAAGCGTTCCTGCGTGTCGCCACCCGCCTCGTCCAACCCGGCCAGCGCGATGTAAGGCCCGGTGGAGTCCAGCAGCCGTTCCCAGATTTCCAGATAAGGTGCGTGCACACCGGTCTCGATCAAACGTTCCGGCGCCTCGAACACCATCAAGCCCGCATCGACCTCGGCGCGCGGTGGCTGAAAATCAAGGCGACGATGCCAGGTGCAGACCTCACCGCTGGCTTGTTGCGTCACCTGGGTCACGCCGCAAAATCCTTGCTG
>JALNWC010000513.1 GCA_023231075.1 Rhodoferax sp. | reverse complement strand
CGACCCAGCAGCGCGGACACTTCGGTACCGGCCAGTGTGTAACGGTAAATGTTGTCCACAAAGAACAACACGTCGCGGCCTTCGTCACGGAACGACTCAGCGATGGTCAGGCCAGTCAACGCGACGCGCAGACGGTTGCCTGGGGGCTCATTCATCTGGCCGTACACCATGGCCACTTTGGAGTCTTCCAGCTTCTCAAGGTTCACCACGCCGGAGTCGGCCATTTCGTGGTAGAAGTCATTGCCTTCACGGGTACGTTCACCCACACCAGCGAACACGGACAAGCCGCTGTGCGCCTTGGCGATGTTGTTGATGAGTTCCATCATGTTCACGGTCTTGCCCACGGCAGCGCCGCCGATCAAGCCAACCTTGCCGCCCTTGGCAAACGGGCAAACCAGGTCAATCACCTTGATGCCGGTTTCCAGCAGTTCCTGCGACGGGCTGAGCTCGTCATAAACAGGCGCCTTGCGGTGGATCGACATGTGCAGAGAAGCGTTGACAGGGCCACGCTCGTCGATGGGCGCGCCAAGCACGTCCATGATGCGGCCCAGTGTGGCGGTACCCACGGGAACCTGAATGGACTTGCCGGTGTTGGACACCATCAGACCACGGCGCAGGCCGTCGCTGGAACCCAAAGCAATGGTACGGACAATGCCGTCACCCAACTGCTGCTGGACTTCCAGTGTGAGGGTGGAACCTTCGAGTTTGAGTGCGTCATAAATGCCGGGCATGTGATCACGCGGAAACTCCACGTCGACCACAGCGCCAATGCACTGAACAATCTTGCCTTGAACGGCGGCGTTCGTTTGGGTATCTTGAGCCATTTGGTTTTGCTCCAATAAATTTGAATCTTGCTAGCGGATTGCTATGGTTTAGGCGCTGATAGCGGCCGCACCGGAGACGATTTCTGACAACTCTTTTGTAATGGCGGCTTGGCGCGTCTTGTTGTAGACCAGCTTCAACTCACCAATCACATTGCCAGCGTTGTCAGTGGCAGCTTTCATTGCCACCATGCGGGCTGCATGCTCAGAGGCCATGTTTTCAGCAACTGCCTGAAAAACCAGCGCCTCGACGTAGCGCACCAGCAGATCGTCAATCACGGTCTGTGCATCCGGTTCGTAAATGTAGTCCCAGCCATGCTTTGCGCCACTGGCAGCCTCGCTGGCGCGGGCCTGTTCCTGCATTTGCACGGAGGACAGGGGCAACAGTTGCTCCATCACCACTTCCTGTTTCATCGTGTTGATGAACCGGGTGTAGGACAAATAAACCGCATTCACCTCGCCTTTAGCATAGGCATCGAGCAACACTTTCACCGGGCCAATCATGCGTTCCAGGTGCGGACGATCACCGAGCTGTGTCACCTGGGCGACCACGGTGGCACCAATACGGTTCAGAAATCCCAAGCCTTTGTTACCAATGGCGACCGCTTGCGTGGTCATGCCGGCAGTTTGAACGTCACGCAATTTGTGGGTCACGCCACGCAGCACATTGGTATTCAAGCCGCCGCACAAGCCTTTGTCCGTCGTTACCACGATCATGCCGACAACCTTGGCGTTGTTCGGCTTCATGAACGCGTGCACATATTCGGGGTTTGCCTGACCCAGATGGGCCGCGATGTTCCGCACCTTTTCCGCATACGGCCGGGCGGCACGCATGCGTTCTTGAGCCTTACGCATTTTGGAGACGGAAATCATCTCCATGGCTTTGGTGATCTTCTTCGTGCTTTCGAAGTTTTTGATCTTGCCGCGTATTTCCTTGCCAGTTGCCATATCAGTCTCCTTGTATGTGACGAGGTGACCTTAAGCAAACGTCTTTTTGAAGGCGGCAACGGCGGTGTTCAACTCGGCCTCGGCATCCTTGTCCATGGCGCGCGCAGCTTCCAACTTGGCCAGCAGTGCCGCATGCTTGTCTTTGAGGTAGCCATGCAGGCCGTGCTCGAAAGCCAATACTTTGGTCACTGCGATGTCATCAAGGTAACCCTTGTTGACGGCAAACAGCGAGGCACCCATCAAAGAGATGGGCAGTGGGCTGTACTGGGCCTGTTTGAGCAACTCAGTCACGCGGGCGCCGCGGTCCAACTGCTTACGGGTGGACTCGTCCAGATCGGAGGCAAACTGCGCAAAGGCGGCCAGCTCGCGGTATTGCGCCAAGTCGGTACGGATACCGCCAGACAGGTTCTTGATCAGCTTGGTTTGTGCTGCACCACCGACGCGAGACACCGAGATACCGGCGTTGATTGCAGGACGGATGCCGGCATTGAACAGGCTGGTTTCCAAAAAGATCTGCCCGTCAGTGATGGAAATCACGTTGGTTGGCACGAAAGCAGACACGTCGCCGGCTTGCGTTTCAATGATGGGCAGGGCGGTCAGAGAACCGGTCTTGCCTTTAACTTCGCCTTTGGTGAAGTCTTCAACGTACTTGGCGTTCACACGTGCGGCACGCTCCAGCAAACGGCTATGGAGGTAGAACACGTCGCCAGGGTAGGCTTCACGGCCTGGCGGGCGACGCAACAGCAACGACACCTGACGGTAAGCGACAGCTTGCTTGGACAAATCGTCATACACAATCAAAGCGTCTTCGCCACGATCGCGGAAGTATTCGCCCATGGTGCAACCGGAATAAGCGCTCACGTATTGCATGGCGGCTGATTCAGACGCAGTGGCCGCCACCACAATG
>JALNWC010000512.1 GCA_023231075.1 Rhodoferax sp. | reverse complement strand
GCCCAGAATTTTGCCGGTGCCAGCCTCGGTGACGGCAAAGGCAAACCGGTTTCCAGCCTCACGCATGGCCAACGCGTCTTCGATGTATTTGCGGGTTTGCTCAGGCTCGGGCACCGAGGTGACGCGAATGTTCCATAGCTCGCCATCAGCCGCAGCAATGCGCAGGCCAGCTTCATGATCAAGAGACAAGGGCACCAGCGTGATACCGCGTGCGTTCAAGGTGACAGGTTCAACAAAAGCCATGCATATCTCCAGTCACAAATTCTTCAGAAAGTCAGCCTTGCCACAGCAGTCGCGCAGAAGCCGGTACGGGTAGCCCCCGATTTCTGGTACCCCAGTATGAGGGGGCTGACCGTACCGGCTTCTGCGCAGCGCCTACCAAAAACGCTCCGAACCACAGTTTTCCCAACTTGCCGCGCCAAGCATTCAGGCTCAGGCTCAGGCGCATAGTGGCGCTCAGCGGTTGCGGCTCTGCATGAACACCAGTTTTTCAAACAGCGTCACGTCCTGCTCGTTTTTCAGCAAGGCACCGACCAGCGGCGGCACCGCCACCTTGTCGTCCTGCGTTTGCAAGGCCGATAGAGGAATGTCCTGCGCCATCAAGAGTTTCAACCAGTCCAGCAGTTCACTGGTGGAGGGCTTCTTTTTCAGGCCGGGCAGGTTGCGCACGTCAAAAAATGTCTTCATGGCAGCACTCAGCAATTCGGCTTTCAGGCCGGGAAAGTGCACATCCACAATCTGCGTCATGGTCACCGCATCAGGAAACTTGATGTAGTGGAAAAAGCAGCGGCGCAAAAAGGCATCGGGCAGCTCTTTTTCGTTGTTGGAGGTGATGAACACCAGTGGCCGATGCTTGGCGCGGATCAGTTCACGGGTTTCATAACAGTAAAACTCCATGCGGTCGATTTCGCGCAACAAATCGTTGGGAAATTCAATGTCGGCCTTGTCGATCTCGTCAATCAGCAGGGCCACCGGCTGGTCCGCCGTGAACGCTTGCCACAACACGCCTTTGACGATGTAGTTGTGGATGTCACGCACGCGCTCACCGCCATCCAGGTTGGACAGCTGCGAATCGCGCAGGCGGCTGACCGCGTCGTACTCATACAGGCCTTGCTGCGCCTTGGTGGTGGATTTGATGTGCCATTGCAGCAAGGGCAAATTGAGCGCGGTGGCCACTTCTTCGGCCAGCATGGTCTTGCCGGTGCCGGGCTCGCCCTTGACCAGCAACGGGCGCTGCAGGGTGATGGCGGCGTTGACGGAGAGCATCAGGTCAGCAGTTGCAACGTAGTTTTGGGTGCCTTGGAATTTCATGGTGTGGTGCATCAGGGAAGTGTGGTCTGTGGGTCGTGGGGTGGCATTTGCTCAGCATGCAATCAGGTCAATATCGGGTTTACGCCATGGCGCGAGCGCCTGCTGGCTCCCTATAATTGATTGATATTTATCAATTCAAACAACGCCTTTTTACGAATTGTCTTAGCAAAATGAACAAAATCCTGTTAACCGTGTCGTCTCTGCTTGTCGCCTGCGCGACGACCGCGGCTGCTTACGCGCAAGACATCAAGGGTGATGCCGAGGCCGGTGCCCAGAAAAATGCCTTGTGTGTGGGCTGCCATGGCATCAAAGGCTACCACATGAGTTTCCCTGAAGTGCATCAGGTACCCAAAATCAGTGGTCAGGGTGCGGGCTACATCCGGGCAGCTTTGCACGCTTACAAATCCGGCGAGCGCAAACACCCGTCCATGCGCACGCTGGCCTCCAGCTTGAGCGACCAGGACATTGCTGACCTGGCTGCCTTCTATTCCGGCACCGGCACCGGTGTCACGCTGCCCGCTGTGGCCACCGAAGGCTCTGTGAAAGCGGCAGAACTCGTGACCAAAGGCGGTTGCACCTCTTGCCATGGGGCCAATTTGAGCAAGCCGATTGACCCGGCTTACCCCAAGATCGCGGGTCAGCACAGCGACTATTTGTATGTGGCCCTGCGTGCCTACAAAACCACCGACAAACCCATGATTGGCCGTGGCAACCCGGTCATGGGCGGCATTGCCAGGCAATTTTCAAATGCTGACCTGAAGGTGCTGGCCGATTACGTGGGCGGATTGCCTGGCGAGATACAAACGGTGCAGCGCGACCGGCTCAAGTAACCCTGTGTCAGTCGCCAGTGGCGTGGCGCCGGACGCAGGCCACGTAAGACTCGCCGTCAGGTGGACGCCCGGCGCGCTGACTTTCCCAGATCATTTGGCCCAGGCAGTCCATGGCGGCGTGGTGTGCCTCATGCAATGAATCCCGACGGTGGGTGAGCAATTCCACGGCCTGGCGAATCCCGCGCGGCTGGTCGATGCTGCATTGTTCGCTGATGGACAGGTGCATGGACAAATGCAAAAAAGCATTGCTCTTGCCGTCTTCCAGCTGCCCCATGGCTGCGATGGCGGCATCCACATCGGACAGCTCTGCATGGTATTCAGGATGCTCGTCAATCCACAGGCTTGCTATTGTTTCAATAGCTTCCATGGATTGCCCCGCCCTGGCTTTGGCGTAAGTGGTGCAAAAAAATCGGCGGACGTCGGCTTGCGAAGGTGAAAACATGAAAGTTAGCTTGTCAGGCGAAAATGAGATTATTGACGCAAGCAGAGACAAAGTCTGACACCCCATGATGTTTCCCTTCATCCGAGATTGTTCATT
>JALNWC010000511.1 GCA_023231075.1 Rhodoferax sp. | reverse complement strand
TTGTCGTTCTGCGTCAGGGTGCGGCCGAGGGCATGCCGATACTCGTCGCCGACCTCGAAGTCTTCATAGAACCGGCCGCGCCAGCCTTCCTTGACAGTCATTGAGTGCTCCTTCTGTGGGTTGTTAATTAAATTTGAGAGTCCCGGGACGCAGCCGGTCAGCGTGCCACTGCACCAGGCGGCATGAGGACGACTGCTGTCAGTCCCGCAACCCGGCCTGTTGAAGTTGCCGGCGATGCATTGCGCTTATGTTTTGTCATGCGAGAGAATTCCATCGAACACGATCGCTGTGATTTGGCGTGAGAAGTCCTGAAAAGAGCCACGTTGGGGGTTGTACCATTCGCCGGTCCAGTTCAATGCCCCGATCACGAAAAGCCGAATCATGGCCGTGCTGGTGTCGTGGCGCAATTCGCCGCTGGCGAGCGCTGATTCGAGCAGCCGATCCCAATAGTCTGCGTAAGCCCGCCGCACGACCCGGTGACGATTTTTTGCGCTGGCCGGGATTTGGCCATAGATGCGCATGTTGGCTGACGTGAAGTCGCCATAATGCAGCATTCCCCAGAGATGGCCTTCAATGCCAGCGGCGATCCGGTCGCGCCAGAGTGCACTGTCGGGGAGCGCCTCAATACGGGTACGCACGGCATCCGCGACGATGGTGATGCCTTTGTCCAATACCTCGCCCAGGATCTGCTCTTTCGATTCGAAGTGATAGTAGATGCTGCCGGCTTTGACGCCGGCCGCATCCGCAATCTCGCGCAAAGTCGTTGCGGCATAGCCGTGATGCCTGAACAGCCGTGCCGCTTCGAGCAGCACGCGTTCGCGTGTCGCGGGGCCATCTACCTCATGCTTGCTGGGTTTTGCGTCTGTATTGGACTTCATATTGACCGTTTGGTAGATTCAAACTACGAATCGTAGCAAACCTGGCATTGGTCGAAGGGCGGCCTCCTGCATGGGCGCGTCGCATGGGATTATTCAGGGCTTGCATTTACTCACTTGCCGCCATTGGCCCACTGCCTGAAATCAGGCCGGCGTTTTTCCAGGAAAGCGTTCACGCCTTCTTTGGATTCTGCCGTGTCATAGTACAGGCTCAACGCTTGAAGTCCGAGGCTGCCGATGCCGCGAATGTGCTCGGTGGAGGCGTTGAACGAGCGTTTCGCGATGGCCAGGGCGGTCGGGCTTTTTTCGACAATTTCCTTGCACCAGCGGGCGACTTCGGCGTCGAGCTGGTCGTGGGGCACGACGGTGTTGCACAGACCCATGGCCAAGGCCTCCTGCGCACTGTAGCGGCGGCACATGTACCAGATCTCGCGGGCTTTCTTTTCGCCAACCACATGGCTCAGGTAGGCCGTGCCCCAGCCGGGATCGACCGAGCCAACCTTCGGGCCGACCTGGCCAAACACGGCCTTTTCCGAGGCAATGGTCATGTCGCACAAGGTGGCCAGGACATTGCCGCCGCCAATGGCGTAGCCCTGCACGCGGGCGATCACGGGCTTGGGCACGTCGCGAATGGCGCTGTGAAACTCTTCCACCGGAATGCCGATGGTGCCCCGGCCGTCGTACTGGCCGGCATGAGCCGACTGATCGCCGCCGGTGCAGAAAGCACGGTCACCCGTCCCCGTGAGCACAATGGCGGCGATTCGCTTGTCCCAACCTGCCTTCATGAAGGCCTGCAGCAGTTCCTCGACGGTCTGGCCGCGAAACGCATTCATCACGTCGGGGCGGTTGATCGCGATGTAGGCCACCGAGTCACGTTCTTCGTAGAGGATGTCCTTGAATTCCATGCGTTTTCCTTTTTATTTACCCAATCATGCTGTAACCACCAGACACTGAAAGAACCTGCCCGGTGACATGGCCCGCAGCCTTCGCTGAAGACAGGAAGACGACGGCATTGGCAATATCCTGCGGCCGTCCCACCTTGCGCAAGGGCAGCGCCTTGGCCACTTTTTCCAGTTGCTCCGGCGTGAACATGCTGCCGACATCGACCCACATGCTGCTTCCGCCCACTTCGTCGGTGGTGCTCGGGATCGTGACGCCGGGGCATACCACGTTGCAGCGGATGCCGTAACGCCCGTTTTCCTTGGCGATCGTTTTCATGAAGCTGTTGATGGCGGCCTTGACGCCGCCATACACCGCTTCACGTGGCTCACCTTGCCGACTGGCGTCGGAACTGATGGAGACGATGGAGCCGGCGTTGCGAGGCACCATGACGTCAAGCGCGGTCTTGGTGCAGTTGAGAACGCCGAGGTAGTTGATGTTGATGATTTTTTGCCACAGGTCGGGGGTCGTCTGCGTGAAGAACATCAACTGGTCCCAGCCGACGTTGTTGACAAGGACATCGACGCCGCCGAACTTGTCCGTGGCCGCCTTGAACATGGCTTGCACCTGGTGGAGCTTGGTGACATCGGTCTTGACAACCTGCGCCGACGCAGCGCCGCTCGCCAACGCGAGTTGCGCCGTCTTTTGCGCCTGCTTGTCGTCGATGTCACCGATGGTGATGTTGGCGCCTTCCGCGGCGAAGCCGAGCACGATGCCGCGGCCAATGTTCGAGCCGCCACCCGTGACGATGACCGATTTACCTTTGAGATCGAGATCCATATTGATTACTCCTTGCGCTTTGGGCGCTAAATTTCTAAATTTGCGTGCTTGATATTATAGCTGCCAAACGATAGTTAGGTAACGTGGCCG
>JALNWC010000510.1 GCA_023231075.1 Rhodoferax sp. | reverse complement strand
CTCGGCATCGATCACATCCATCGGCGTTTGGCTCCGGCTGGTGCCAGGGCTTGTACCTCGGTAAGCCCGCTGCCACAGGTCGGCCCGGTACATCTTGAAGACCCAGGGCTGCACCGGCTGACCGGTCAGTTTGGCCCACAAGGCCCGCAGCAGCCACAGCGCCAGCAACAAGGCGGCCACGAACAGCAGGCCAGCCATAAAAATCAAGGCAGCCGCCAGCAAACTCAGGCGAAACACCCAAGCTGCCAGCAGTTTTACAAAATTATTCACCCATCAATTCCTCATATGCAATTTGTGGCGTCATCATCGCATCAAATGACCGAAACCGTCCCTGGCGCACGTCTTGAAACCGCATAGGGTGGCAGGCCTTGCAGCATGCGTCGGCCGTAGCCTGTGCTCAGCAAGCGCTTGTCATAACAGATCACCCGGGCCTGATCGGTCTCGGAGCGGATCGCCCGACCGGTCCACTGCAGCAGCTTGATGCCGGTGGCCGGGACCACCAGTTCAGAAAACGGATCGCGCCCGGCGCGCTTGAGCCACTCGGCACGCGCTTCCTCGACCGGATCTGACGGCGGGCTGAACGGCAGCTTGGCGATGAACACGGTCTCGCACAGCCAGCCCGGCAAATCCAGCCCCTCGCCAAACGACTGGAGCCCAAAAATCACCGAGGCCAAGCCCGCCTCGACCCGCGCCTGGTGGATGCGCAGCAAGCGGCCGCGCGCCATCTTCCCCTGCACCAAAACGATTTCCAGCAGGGCCGGATCAAGCGCACTCACGGCGGCCTGCATCTGCACGCGCGAGGTGAACAACACCAGGGCGCCATGCGGCACCTCGCGCAGGTCAAGCAGCAGGGCCGCCACCATCTGGGTGGTATAGAGATCAACCTGCTTCGGGTCGGCGGCGGTGTCAGCCACCACCAGCTGACCCTGGGCGCGGTAATCAAACGGGCTTTCCACCGCCAGCGTGCTCACCTGCGGCAGGCCAGCCAGCCCGGTCTCGCCCAGAAAAAAGTCAAAACTGCCGCAGGTGGTGAGCGACGCCGACGTCACCACAGCACCGCGCACCTGCTGCCAGAGGTGTCGGCGCAGCAAGTCGCCAGGCACGATCGGGCAGGCGTGCGCGCTGATCGACACCAGGCCGGAGCCGGTGTCCGACTTGAGCCATTTGGCCAGCGGCGGCTCGTCGCTGCTGAGCCACTGCGCGCTGGTGGCCACCACACTGTTGAGCTTGGGCGCCATCTGGCCCAGCCTGGCGTATTGCACCGAACAGTTGGCGGCCTGCGACGGGTCTTCCCTGGCGCGTGATTTAAGCTCGGCGCCCAAGGCCTCCAGCGCATCCAACAAAGCCGCGGCGTGGCCATGGATGAGCTTGAAGGGTTCCAGCAAGGCCTCGGGCACGATGCCGTCCTTGAAGCGGCAAACCGTGTCATACCCGGTCGACAGACCCCGCAACAGGTCCAGCGCCAGCCGACCCGCGTCCAGCAGCGCGGTCTTGAGTTGCTGCGCCAGCGTGCTGACGTCCTGCGCCAGTACAAAACCCATCTTGTCGGCCACCTCGATCAGGATTTTTGGCAGCTTGTCGAGCCAGCGCAAGCCGGTCAGGTCCATGGCGCTGGAAAACTGGTCCAGCGCCACGGCTGGCAGATGGTGCCCTTCGTCGAACACCACCAGGCAGTTGTCCAGGTCCGGCAGCGCCTTCATGCCCAATGAGGCCAGCACCAGGTCGTGGTTGGCCACAATCACCTGCGCCTGCGCCAGCTGCATGCGCGCCTGGTAATAACTGCAGGTGGAAAAACGCGGGCAATGGCGCGCCGTGCAGGTGTGGCGCTCGGCGGCCACCGTCGACCAGTCGCGCGGCTCGGGCTGCGCGGCCAGGCTGTCGCGGTCACCGTCCCACTTGCCTGTGGCCAGGGCCGACGCCAGGGTTTCGTACAAGGCCACGCGCCGCTCCATCGGGTCCTGCCACACTGCGCCCCGGGTTGGCTGGAACGTGCCGGGCGCTTGGGGGGTGTTGGCCTCGTCGTCGCCTTCAAACAGTTCAGCCGCGTCTTCACCGACACAGCCCACCAGGCGCTCCAGCTTGAGCTTGCACACATAGCGGCCACGGCCCTTGGCCAAGGCGTAGACAAACGGGGTGTCGAGCACGGCCGCCAGCGCCGGCAGGTCTTTGCTCATCAACTGCTCTTGCAGCGCGACGGTGGCAGTCGACACCACCACCCGCGTTTTGCGCGCCAGGGCCAGCGCCACGGTGGTTGACAGATAAGCTGCCGACTTGCCGACGCCGGTGCCCGCCTGAATCACCGTGACTGCGCTCTGCGGAGTGTCCTGGTCGCCCAGCGTCACGCCGTGCAGGGCGCTGGCAATGCGCTGCGCCATCTCGTGCTGGCCCGCGCGCGCGCGAAAACCAGGCGTGGCGGCCACCACCCGATCAAATGCCGCCATGGCGACCGACGCCAGATCAGGATCATTCAATCGAGCACCCCCCAAGAACACATTGAACGTTGGCGCAAAAGGCATCCCGGAAAGTGAAAAAGGCTTGAAAAGCAAATGCTTTTCAAGCCTTTAAGTGTTGGTCGGTGTGAAAGGATTCGAACCTTCGACCCCTTGCACCCCATGCAAGTGCGCTACCAGGCTGCGCCACACACCGAAGCGTTAAATTATAACCACAGAGCCGGCCTGTTTCAGAGAGCGG
>JALNWC010000509.1 GCA_023231075.1 Rhodoferax sp. | reverse complement strand
GGCGACGCGCAGGTAGTCCACGGCGGCGGCGCCCAGCTCGTCGGGATTCTGGAAACCCTTGAAGCCAAGCTCGGTGGTGAACCTGGTCATTTGCTCGCCCAGCATGGCGATCGGGGTGATGAACTCGGCCATCTTTTCGTTGACGCCTTCTTCGGCGACCAGCGCGCCAATGAGTTTGCCAAATTTTTTCAGCGTGGCGCCGTTATTGCCCAGGATTTTGCGGCCCAGCAGGTCCAGACTCTGGATCGTGTTGGTGCCCTCGTAAATCATGTTGATGCGGGCATCGCGCACAAACTGCTCCATGCCCCATTCCTTGATGTAGCCGTGGCCGCCAAACACCTGCAGGCAGCCCGAGGTGGCGGTCCAGCCGTTGTCGGTGATGAAGGCTTTCACGATGGGCGTCAGCATGGCCAGCATTTCGCCCGACTCCTTGCGCACCGCTTCATCGGGGTGGTGGTGCTCTTTTTCGAGCAGCATGGAGCTGAAGCACATCAGGGCGCGGCCGCCCTCGGCGTAGGCGCGTGCCGTGAGCAGCATCTTGCGCACATCGGGGTGCACGATGATCGGGTCGGCGGCCTGGTCTGGCGCCTTGGGGCCGGTCAGGCTGCGCATCTGGAGGCGGTCCCTGGCGTAGGCCAGGGCGTTCTGGAACGCCACTTCGGTCAGGCCCAGCGACTGGTTGCCGACACCCAGGCGCGCCGCGTTCATCATCACGAACATGCCCTGCATGCCCTTGTTGGGTTGCCCCACCAGCGTGCCCACGGCGCCGTCGAGCACGATCTGCGCGGTGGCATTCGACTTGATGCCCATCTTGTGTTCCAGCCCGCCGCAGTAAATGCCGTTGCGCGCACCCAATGAACCATCGGCATGAACCAGGAATTTGGGCACGATGAACAGGCTCACGCCCTTGATGCCGGGGGGCGCATCGGGCAGGCGCGCCAGCACCAGATGGATGATGTTGTCGGTCAAATCCTGTTCGCCGGCGCTGATGAAAATCTTGTTGCCGGTGAGTCGGTAGGTGCCGTCGCCCTGCGGTTCGGCCTTGGTGCGCATCAGCCCCAGGTCGGTGCCGCAATGGGCTTCGGTCAGGCACATGGTGCCGGTCCACGCGCCGCTGCTCATCTTGTGCAGGTAGGTGGCTTTTTGTTCTTCGGTCCCGTGGGTGGCCAGTGCGGCATAGGCGCCGTGGGTCAGGCCGGGGTACATGGCCCAGGCCTGGTTGGCCGAGTTCATCATCTCGTAGAAGCACTGGTTCACGATCAGCGGCAGGCCCTGGCCACCAAACTCGGGTTCGCAGGCCAGCGCGGCCCAGCCACCTGCAACATATTGGGCGTAGGCCTCCTTGAAGCCCGCGGGGGTGGTCACCGCATGGCTTTTGGCATCGTAGGTGCAGCCCTCGGTGTCGCCGCTGATGTTGAGCGGCAACAGCACCTCAGCCGCAAATTTGCCGCCTTCTTCGAGCACCGCGTTGATGGTGTCGGCGTCCATGTCGGCATGCACCGGCATGGCTTGCAGGTCAGCGCTGACGTCGAGCACTTCGTGCATGACAAACTGCATGTCGCGCAACGGCGGGGTATAGATGGCCATGGTGGGTTCTCCTTGAAGATGAATGGAATGGATTTTTAATAAAAGGACAAGTTGCTGAAACGCATGTTTTTCGTCATTGCGAGGCGCGTCAGCGGCGCGGCAATCCGGAAATTTGGGGTTGGCCATAGCGCAGCAGGATGTTTTCAAACCCGGTGTGGGCGCGCGCGATGGCACCCGGATTTTTCAGAAAGCGGGCTTCGTAATGCAACGCCAGAATCAGGCCATGAATCTCGAACGCCATTTGCGCCTCGTCGGCGTCCGGGACCAGATGCCCCTCCTGCTTGGCTTGCACCACGGCGCGGTGCATCGCGGCCAGCCAGGTCTGCACCGAACTGGCCAGGGCATCGCGCACCGGGCCGGGGCGGTCGTCAAACTCGACCGCGCCGCTGATGAAAATGCAGCCCGACTGGATCTCGATGGCGACCCGTTGCATCCAGTTGGCAAACAGGGCGCGCACCCTGGGCAAGCCACGCGGTGCGTTCAGGGCCGGAAAAAACACCTCATTGGAAAAGCGCTGGTGGTACTCGCGAATGACCGAAATCTGCAACTCTTCACGTGAGCCAAAGTGGGCAAACACGCCGGACTTGCTCATGCGGGTCACTTCTGCCAGTGCGCCAATACTCAGACCCTCCAGGCCGATCTGCTCAGCCAGGCCCAGGGCGGCATCGATGATGAGCTGCTTGGTCTGCTGGCCTTTTTGCAGCGCGCGCACGCTGCTGGCGCGCTTGCCGGGCGGCTCTTGGATGGCAGTCGGGTCCGTAGGTGGCATGGTCAGGCGGCATAAATAGTACGATCGTGCTATTTTGCAGCATTTAACCAGCCGGTGCCAGCCGAATGTGTGTTTTAGGGGGTGTTATCCAGGGTTTTTGCGGGTAAACCCCTAGTGTGATCCCGTTGGCTGGCCCCGCTTCTACACCACCAGTGGCGCTTCCTGCATGGCCTCGATCTGTTCCTGCAGCATTTGCACCTGGCCTTGCCAATAGTCGCTGGAGCCAAACCAGGGGAAGTGCCTGGGAAAGGTGGGGTCATGCCAGCGCCGGGCCAGCCAGGCGCTGTAATGCAGCAGGCGCAGGGTGCGCAGCGGCTCGATCAGCGCGAGCTCGCGCCGGTCAAAAGG
>JALNWC010000508.1 GCA_023231075.1 Rhodoferax sp. | reverse complement strand
CTACGTCATCAGCCTGGGCGCCCTGACCCAATGGCTGGGCGAGCAGGCTGAAGCCCTGGGCGTGGAAATCTTCCCCGGCTTCACAGCCGCCGAGGTGCTGTACAACGACAACGGTTCGGAGAGCGGGAATTTACCTTCGGTAAAAGGTGTCGCCACCGGCAATCTGGGCATTGGCAAGGACGGCCAGCCCACCGACAACTTCCAACTCGGGATGGAACTGCACGCCAGGTACACCGTGTTCGCCGAAGGCGCGCGCGGCCACCTGGGCAAGCAGATCATCGCGAAGTACCAGCTCGACGAAGGCAAGGACCCGCAGAGCTACGCCCTCGGCATCAAGGAACTGTGGGAAGTGCCGGCCGACAAGGCCAAACCCGGCCTGGTGGTGCACACCGCCGGCTGGCCCATGGACAACAGCACCTACGGCGGCGGCTTCCTCTACCACCTGGAAGGCAACAAGATCACGCTGGGCTTCGTCACCGGCCTGGACTACCAGAACCCCTGGCTCAGCCCCTTCGAGGAAATGCAGCGCTGGAAGACCCACCCCGCCATCCGCGCCCACATCGAAGGCGGCAAGCGCATCGGCTACGGCGCGCGCGCCATCACCGCCGGCGGCCTGCTGAGCCTGCCCAAGCTGGTCTTCCCCGGCGGCGCCCTGGTCGGCTGCGACGCCGGCTACCTGAACGCCAGCCGCATCAAGGGCGGCCACGCTGCCATCAAGAGCGGCATGCTGGCCGCCGCAGCGCTGTATGGCGCCCTGACCAGCGGCCGCGCCCACGACGAGGTGAGCGCCTACCCGGTGGCCTTCGCACAGAGCTGGCTATACGACGAACTGCACAAATCGCGCAACTTCAAGCAGTGGTTCAAGAAAGGCAACCTGATCGGCGCCCTCATGACCGGCATCGAAAACTGGTTCCTGCCCCGCATCGGCGTCAAGACCCCGCCCTGGACCGTGCACCGCAAGGAGGCCGACCACACCCGCCTGAAGCCCGCGGCCGGGTACGCGCAGATCAGCTACCCCAAGCCCGACGGCAAGCTCAGCTTCGACCGGCTCTCCAGCGTGTTCCTCAGCAACACCAACCACGAAGAAAACCAGCCCGCGCACCTGACGCTCAAGGATGCCAGCGTGCCGGTGCAGATCAACCTGGCGAAATACGCCGGCCCCGAGAGCCGCTACTGCCCGGCCGGCGTGTACGAATTCGTAAAGAACGACGACGGCTCGGACCGGCTGCAGATCAACGCCCAGAACTGCGTGCACTGCAAGACCTGCGACATCAAGGACCCGACGCAAAACATCGTCTGGGTCACGCCCGAAGGCGGTGGCGGGCCGAACTACGCGGGCATGTAGCCGGACCCTGTCCGTGTTTCAAAAGGTTCTGATCCTTCACGGCGGCAATATTTGTGCCGGCACCCGCCAAAGCCGGGAAGCTGGCGTCTTGGCATCCGCATCCATACCCCGGATCGCCGACCCGCGCTATGGAATTTTCCGGTTCTGAAGGGACAACATGACAGAAGACATTACCTTCGGCTTCGACGACGAAGCCCTCGCAACCCGCCCCACCGTCTACCAGCCCGGTCTCTTCGAAGGCCAGGTGGTGATGGTCAGCGGCGCCGGCAGCGGCATCGGAAAGGCCATCGCCTTCCTGTACGCGCGCCTGGGTGCCAAGCTGGCCATCTGCGGGCGCGACCCAGCCAAGCTGGAGGCCTGCGCCGAATGGCTGCGCCGGCTCGGCAGCCCTGATGTGCTGGTGCACCCCATGACGATCCGTGAGCCCGAGCAGGTGGAACAGTTGATCGACGTGGCGTGGCAGCACTTCGGACGCATCGACGTGCTCGTCAACAAC
Organism: Rhodoferax sp.; assembly: GCA_023231075.1. Taxonomy (GTDB): domain Bacteria; phylum Pseudomonadota; class Gammaproteobacteria; order Burkholderiales; family Burkholderiaceae_C; genus Rhodoferax. The sequence goes on along the minus strand of JALNWC010000508.1, from coordinate 877 downwards.
GCCGGCGGGCAATTCCCGCAGCGGGCGCTGGACTACAGCGTCAAGGGCTGGAAGGCGGTGATTGACACCAACCTGAACGGCACCTGGTACATGATGCATGCGCTGGCCCGACGCTGGCGCGACACCGGCACGCAGGGCAACATCGTCAACATCGTCGCCACCTTCCAGCGCGGCATGCCGGGCGTGGCGCACACCTGCGCTGCGCGCGCCGCCGTCACCTATCTGTCCAAGACGGTTGCCGTGGAGTGGGCCCAATATGGCATCCGCGTCAATTGCATCGCGCCTGGAGCCATCGCCAGCACCGGCTTCCGTCAGTACTCCCCCGAGGCGGTGAAGGCCTTCGCCGGCGCCAACCCGATGAAACATGTCGGTGACGTGCAGGACGTGGCTGAGGCCGCGGTCTATCTCAGCGCGCCCAGCGGCAAGTTCATCACCGGCGAACTGCTCACGGTGGATGGCGGCGGCGTGCTCTGGGGCGAAGTCTGGACCATCGCCAAACCCGATTACTTCAAGGTGAACACATGAATTCGGCTGACACGCAACACCCCAGGTTCGGGCCGGGCGACGAAGCCCTGGCCGCGCTCCCGACGGTCTATCGCGACGACCTTTTCGCCGGCAAAACGGTGCTGGTGTCGGGCGCCGGCAGCGGCATCGGCAAGGCAATCGCGTTTCTGTTTGCCCGGCTGGGTGCCACGCTTGCCATCTGCGGGCGCAAGGCCGACAAGCTCGAGGACTGTGCCGAAAAACTGCGCGCCTTGTCAGGCCGTGAGGTATTTACCTACCCGATGACCATCCGCGACCCCGAGCAGGTGGACGCCATGCTCAGTGCCGTGTGGGAACGCCTGGGCGGCATTGACGTTCTGGTCAACAACGCCGG
>JALNWC010000507.1 GCA_023231075.1 Rhodoferax sp. | reverse complement strand
GTGGTCAAGGAGCTCAAGGTCGGTTTGGGCGACAAAGTGAAAAAAGGCTCGCTGATCCTGATGCTTGAAGTGGCCGACGAGGTCGCCGCGTCTGCCCCGGTAGCGGCATCCGCAGTGGCTCCTGCACCCGCCGTGCCGGCTGTGGCAGCAGCGGCTCCAGCCCCCGCTGTTGTATCGAGCGGTCCGGTCGAGGTGCGTGTGCCCGACATCGGCGACTTCAAGGACGTGACCGTGATCGAAGTGATGGTCAAGGCGGGGGATGCCGTCAAGGTCGAACAAAGCCTGATCACCGTCGAGTCGGACAAAGCCTCGATGGAAATCCCGTCGAGCGCCGCCGGTGTGATCAAGGAGCTCAAGGTCAAGCTGGGTGACAAGGTCAACATGGGTGACCTGCTGGCGATTCTGGAAGGCAGCGTTGCGCTGGCTGCACCCGCCACCGCAGCACCCGCCACCGTTCGCCCTGAGTCCGTTCGTCCTGAGTCCGTTCGTCCTGAGCTTGTCGAAGGGCACGCCCCTGCACCAGCCGCCGCACTGGCCACACCGGCCCACATCCCCGCAGCGACCCCGGCGCCGGGCCTGCCGCACGCCTCACCCTCGGTACGCAAATTTGCCCGCGAACTCGGCGTACCCCTGAACGAAGTCAAAGGCAGTGGCCTCAAAGGCCGTATCACCGACACCGATGTCGAAGCCTTCACCCGCTCGGTCATGAGTGGCGCGGTGCAAACCCTGGCTATTGCGGCCCAGCAAGCGGCCAGGCCTGCGGCTGGCGGCGGTGGCTCCGAGCTCGGCCTGATCCCCTGGCCCAAGGTGGACTTTGCCAAGTTCGGCCCGGTGGAGCGCAAGGAAATGAGCCGCATCAAGAAGATCAGTGGCGCCAACCTGCTGCGCAACGCCATCATGATTCCGGCGGTGACCAACCATGACGACGCCGACATCACCGACCTGGAGGCTTTCCGCGTCGCCACCAACCTGGAAAACGAAAAGACCGGCAAGGCAGGAATTCACGCAGGCGTGAAGGTCACCATGCTGGCTTTCCTGATCAAGGCCTGCGTGGCCGCGCTCAAGAAATACCCCGAGTTCAACAGCTCGCTGGACGGCGACGCGCTGATCTACAAGCAGTACTACCACATTGGTTTTGCCGCCGACACCCCCAACGGCCTGATGGTGCCGGTGATCAAGGACGCCGACAAAAAAGGCATCTTCCAGATCAGCCAGGAGATGGGCGAACTGGCCCAGAAGGCGCGCGACGGCAAACTGAGTCCGGCCGAAATGTCGGGCGCCAGCTTCACCATCAGCAGCCTGGGCGGCATTGGCGGGCGTTATTTCACGCCCATCATCAACGCGCCCGAGGTCGCCATCCTGGGCGTCTGCCGCTCGACCATCGAACCGGTGTGGGACGGCAAGGCCTTCCAGCCGCGCCTGATGTTGCCGCTGTCGCTGACCTGGGATCACCGCGTGATCGACGGCGCCGCCGCCGCCCGTTTCAACGTTTATCTGGGTCAGATCCTCGGCGACTTCCGCCGCGTCCTGCTTTAGGAGGCCGTTTCATTTGTAGGAGTCGCGCCCTCGCGACGAAGGCTGTTTTGAAGACCTTCGTCGCGAGGCGCCGCTCCTACAAGGTCAAGAGAGTCCCCCTTCCAGGCGAACCTTCAATCTTTATTTAATGGAAACAACATGGCACTCATCGACATCAAGGTCCCCGACATCGGCGACTTCGCTGAAGTCACCGTCATTGAACTGCTGGTCAAGCCCGGCGACAGCGTCCGGGCCGAGCAAAGCCTGATCACGGTGGAGTCCGACAAGGCGTCCATGGAAATCCCCTGCAGCCACGCCGGTGTGGTCAAGGAACTCAAAGTCAAACTGGGCGACAAGGTGAGCGAAGGCTCCTTGCTGTTGGTGCTGGAAGCTGACTCCGTTCGGGCTGAGCCTGTCGAAGCCCTTGGCAGCCCTTCGACTCCTTCGACTCCTTCGACAAGCTCAGGACGAACGGACTCAGGACGAACGGGTGCTGCAGTGTCCGTCAACGCGCCCGCTGCCGCCAGCTTCGGCGGCAGCGCCGACCTGGACTGCGACCTGCTGGTGCTCGGCGCCGGCCCCGGCGGTTATTCTGCGGCGTTCCGGGCGGCCGACCTCGGCCTCAAGGTGGTGCTGGTCGAGCGTTACGCCCAACTCGGCGGCGTCTGCCTGAACGTCGGTTGCATCCCCAGCAAGGCGCTGCTGCATGTGGCCGCGGTCATCGACGAAGTGAGCCATTTGAGCGCCCTGGGCGTGGACTTTGGCAAACCGGTGGTCAATGTCGACACCCTGCGTGGCCACAAGGAAAAAGTGATTGCCAAGCTCACCGGTGGCCTGGCCGCCATGGCCAAGATGCGCAAAGTGACGGTGGTGCGCGGCTACGGTGCCTTCGTCGGTGCCAACCATGTGCGGGTCGAAGAAACCACTGGCACTTCGCAGGAAAAAACCGGCAAGACGCAAACCATTGCGTTCAAGAACTGCATCATCGCCGCCGGCAGCCAGGCGGTGCGTCTGCCCTTCATGCCCAATGATCCGCGCGTGGTGGACAGCACCGGCGCGCTGGCCTTGAAAGAAGTGCCCAAGCGCATGCTGATCCTGGGCGGCGGCATCATCGGCCTGGAAATGGGCACGGTGTACAGCACGCTCGGCGCTCGCCTCGACGTGGTCGAAATGCTCGACGGCTTGATGCAGGGCGCCGACCGGG
>JALNWC010000506.1 GCA_023231075.1 Rhodoferax sp. | reverse complement strand
TGAAGCTTGCTTGATCAAGCAAACACAAACTGACTTTAGAAGCGGTGGCTGTACATGAACTGCCAGTTAGTCTGAGCGTGTGAAATTTCGACACCCGCACCGCTGGTCACAGTGACCTTGGGCGCCATCGTCACAGACATGTTGAAGTCACCGGCTTCTGACACTTTGTAGCCCAAGCCCAAGGTTGCGTGGTTTTCCACGATGGCGGGGAATAGAGGGTTCACATAGTTATCTGGAATCGGGTTGTCAGCCAGGCTCAGGCCAGCACGCAAGGTAAGTTTGTCGTTCGCTTTCCACGCCATACCCAGATTCAGCACCGTCTGGTCTTCCCAGTTTTGCGGCATGGTAAAACTCACCGAACCCATACCCGGGGTTGCGCTGTCATAACGCAACTGAAAACTCTTCATGGCATCTGCCCAGCCAATGTATTTCAGATCTGCTGCCAGCATCAATGCGGGGCTCACCTGCCAGCTTGCGCCAACAGCAAACACAGAGGGCATTTGAAAATCGATCACCGTGATCTGGCCGTAGTCGGGGGATGGCATCCCCTGAATGTTCATGCTAGCACCGCTGCCAGATGTTTCCATATCATGCAGCGCGGACTTGAATTGATAGGAAGCACCCAACATGACATCCTTGTTGACCTTGTAAGTTGCACCAAGGGATGCCCCAAACCCAGTCGATTTGGCAGCACCGGTGAAATCGTTTTCATCCGAAAATTTAATGGTAGCCCATTGAGCGGATAGCAATGGACTACCAGCACTCGTTGCCGGATCGAAACCACCGGTTGCGCTGGTAACCAACCCTGCGCCCTGCTGCAAAGCAGCACCCGGAACTGTCATTTGCATATCCAGGGATGACCACACGAATTTCAACGTGGCACCCACAGTCAAGTTAGAGTTCACTTGGTATGCAATGGGGAAAATCACATTGCCAACTCCCAGCTCTGACCTAGATGGAAATCCGGAAAAAACGCCCATAGGCTTTGACAAAAACGATGTTGCGTCATATTCAGTTCCCATGCCACCCTGCGCAAACATGCCAATACCGTAGGTCATGGCTCCATTTCGCTTGGTATAGCCAAAGGCAGGCATGACATAAGACGTACCGCCTGATTTGGCAACCTCGCCGGGAACACTACTTGTCACATCGGGCCCCAAAATACCAAAAGCCACATCCAGACGCGAGGTGCCGTCCGCCATCATGCCCAGCGTGGCCGGGTTTTGTTCCATGCCGGCGTTACCGTGATCAATGGCCTGGGATGCGCCGCCCATGCCGGTGGAGATTGGGCCGTAGCCCTCCATCATCATACCGTTGGTGGCATGCGCAGCCCCGGCTGCAAGCAGCGCGCATAAGGGAGTCAGATAGAAAATTTTGCGAGTTGCTTTCATGGGGTTCTCCGGTTGTTGTTTAAAAAATACCAAGGGGATTCATTGAAGGTGACCGGGGAGGGTCAGAGTAGCGTTGCTGGCAAGACTTACCAAAAAGCCAGCAAGCGCCCTTTGACCACTTTGGATTCAATACGCTTAAGGCCCGTGTTGCCTTTCTTGATGCAGTCGCCGCTTTTGGCGTCGAACTGCCATTGATGTTTCGGGCAGGTCAGCGTGGTGCCCTTCACTGCCAACTGGGTAATGTCTGTGCTTTGGTGTGGGCAGTGGCTGTCATACACCTGATAGGTTTTTTTCTCTCGATAAATGAACAGTCCACGGCCCTCAAATTCGGTTCGGGTCACTTCACCATCGGGCACGTCTTTGGCCGCCATGACATCGCGCCACTGGCCCGGTGCCGGAACCAACTGGGTCATGACATCGGGCGCAAAGCCAGGAATGTTCATGTCCAGGATGATGTCAACAGCCCAGACGATCTTGGCAAGGCCCAAAGCGGGAAACGCCATCAGCAGCGCATCGAGCACCTCCATCGGGCTGCATCCCTCACGCAGCGCGCGACCGAGATATTGGCGAAAGCCACGGTCAGTTTGTGAATGCACTTTGGTGATCACCGAAATCAGGTTTCGCGTCTTGGGGTCAAGGTGTTTGCCAGTTTCTTTTAAGAAGGCAAAGTAATGGCTGACGGTCTCAGGCCGGGTTTTGATGAGGTAGTTCAGTGCATCACTCATGAGGTATCTCCAGGGTTTCAGGTCAAATTGAGCGCGAGCACCGGTTTATCTGACAAACCGATGACTTTTTGAGCCACACCGCCAATCATGGCCCGGCCAATATGGCTGTCACCTCGGCTACCAATGACCAACAGGTCGACTTGGCGTGCAGATGCCGCAGCCAGAATTTCCGTATAGGCTTTTCCATAGCGCAACTCGGTTTGCAGATTAACACCGAGTTGCAGTGCCGCAGCTTGAGCTTCGACAAGGAAATCGGTGATTGGTACAGATTTGGTTTCACTGGCAGAGACATAAACCAGATACAGCGGCAAGCCACATTCGGCGGCAACGGCGGCGGCCGTCTTGACCAGGCGCAGACCCAGTGCGCCCGGCTCAGCCGCGACCAACACACCTTGATTCCACATGTGCGCATCGCGTGGTGCAAACAACACATGGCACGGAGCATGTGCGAGCACTTTGCTCACCATTTCACCCACCAGCAAGTTGGCCAGAAAGCCACGCTTGCCACGTCGCCGGACGATGATCAGTTCGGTGTCTCTTTCACGGGCCTCGGCGAGGATTTCCTGGTAAGGCTCTTCGCCACGGCGCACACGCAGGTCAATGGTCACGCCCT
>JALNWC010000505.1 GCA_023231075.1 Rhodoferax sp. | reverse complement strand
GATCGGCATCAACGGGTTGGTGACCGCACCGATGCGCAAACAAGCCAGGTGCAGTGCCACAAACTGCCACCAGTTGGGCAACTGGTACGACACCACGTCGCCACGCTGCACGCCCAGCGCCGCCAGACCGAGCGCGATGCGTTTGGACAGGCGCAGCAGTTGCCGGTACGACAAGGTGTTCGCCTGCCCGGTCATGCTGTTGAGGTCGGTCACGGCCACCTTGTCGAGGCGGCCGGGCGTGACTTCATCCAGAAAATCGAGCAGGGTTTTGTTGTGCCAGTGGCCGCTGGCCCGGATTTTTTGAACCAGTTGGGGGCTCAGTTGGGATTCGATCATGTTGTCTCCTTGTTGTTACAGTGAAATGGAAATGGAAATGGATTGAACCTGGCCGTGCCGGAGGGCTGATGGCCGGGTCCGTGAACTTTGAACGCCGGACTCACACCGGACCGACCTCCCTGGGCAGGAAGGTCAGGGTCTCGGTGAAATCGGCGATGGTTTCGCCACGCTGGTTGATCACCAGGTGCTGCAGCGCCATCAGCGTGTAGCCGCGCGAGGTCTTCGGAAGCAGACGCGCTTCGCCCTCGACATGAATCGTGTCGCCGGGAAACAGCGCGCCGCGCAGGCGCGCCTGCAGGCCGGTCATGCCGCCAAAAGCGCCGACTTCATGGTCTTTGAGCGTGCGCTCGATGATGCCCGCCACGTAGGTCGCCAGCAAGCCCATGCCCAGCGAGATGATCATCGGGCCCGGCGCGAAGCGGCTACGGTGCGATCCGGTCATGTTCTCCCGGATGTACGCCATGTCGATAAAAAATGGTTCATGCAAGCCGACCACATTGACGAAGTTGACGATGTCGGTTTCAGTGATGGTGCGCCGGTGCGTCTTGAAACGCTGCACCGGTTCGCCGTGCGATGCCTGAGTCATGTTGTCGCCTCCTTGATGGTTGATTCAGCTTGAAAATCGTCCGCTGCGAGCCGCGTCAGGCCCCGCCGTGCGCGGCCTTGACGGCCGCGCGGTCAAGGCTGTCGTCACTGCCCAAGGGGAGTGACGATACGAACACCACGTGCTTGGGTTTTTTGTAGCGCGCGATGCGCCCGCCCACAAACTCGATCAGGTCTTCGGCACTCAGCGTGCACCCCGCCTTCAGCACGCAGACCGCCTTGACCGCCTCGCCCCACTGCACGTCGGGCACACCGAAGACCACCGCCTGCGCCAGCGCCGGGTGTTCCAGAATGGCCCGCTCGACTTCAGCCGGATAGACGTTCTCGCCGCCCGGCTTGATCAACTCCTTGGCCGGTGAACGCCCGCTGTACCAGAGGTAGCCGTCGGCATCGATGCGCCCCATGTCGCCCGTGTGGTGCCAGCCGTTGCGCAGCGTGAAGGCGTTGTCTGCTTCGCAGCGCCAGTAGCCCTGGAACACCATCGGCCCCCGCACCACGATCTCGCCGGTGGCGCCTGTGGGCAAGGGGCGGTCCAGTTCGTCCACCACCGCGACCGTGTTCAGCCCGGCAGCACGCCCGGCGCTGCCGGGGCGCTCGTCAAATGGCGCCAGGCTGACCGAGCCCGAGGTCTCGGTCTGGCCGTAGGCACTCCAGAAGCTCGCCTGGGGACAGCTCGTGCGCAAGCGCGCGATGGTCTCGGGCACATCGATCCCCGACACCACGCGCAGCCCGGCCAGTGCAGAGCCTTGGGCCGCGGCGGCGTCCAGCAGGGCGCCCAGCATCGGTGGAAAGGTGCCGATCAGGCTGCCCCCCTCCTCGTCGATATGTTTGACCAGACTGGGCGGATCGAAACGTGTCAACAGCAGCGTCGCCCCGCCCGCCTGCTGCGTGGCCAGCAGGAAGCCGATGGCGGCCACGTGAAACAGCGGCAAGACGCCCAGATTGACGTCCGCCGCCGTCAGCTGCCAAGCCAGTTGCGTCTGCAGGCTGGCGGCAATCAGGCCGCGGTGCGAGAGCAGCGCGCCGCGCGGGCGCCCGCCCACGGCGGCGGTGTGGATGATGAGCAAACCGCTGTCGTCGGCCAGACCGGGCCGGTCCGCCGTCGGCGTATCGCGCTCCCGATACAGCTCGCTGACCGCTTGCCAGGGCGCTGGCGCGGCGCCCAGCGTGTAGCACAACATGCCGTCCAGGCCGCGCTGCGGCAGCAGGGCCTTGAATTCGTCGGCCACGATCAGCACCCGCGGTGTCACGTCCTCGATGACATAGGCGACCTCCTCGGCCGACAGCCGCCAGTTGATCGGCACCACGATCGCGCCCAACCGGGCTGCGGCGCCGAACAGGTCGACGTATTCCAGGCAGTTGGGGGCCAGTATCGCCAGCCGGTCACCCTGGCCCACGCCCGCGGCCGCCAGACCGGCCGCCAGGCGCGCCGTGCGCCCGGCGTACTGGTCGTGCGTGACCCGCTGATCGCCGAACACCAGGGCGGTGCTCGACCCGTACCAGCGCGCGTTGCGGGTGATGAGATCGTGCAGCGTAAAAGATCGCAAACTCATTCCAGGCTCCTGGTTCAGCTGCCACCCGCCGGAGACGGTGTCGGCGGCATCACTTCGTGCAGAAACGCCGCCACGCTGGCGGCGAAGGCGTCGTTGGCATCCCCGGTGATCATGTGGCCGGCGCCCTTCAGATCGATGAAACGCGCCCGCGGCAGGGTTTGCACCAGGGCGCGCGCATCTTCTTCGCTGATGACGTCGCTGCGCTGGCCGCGTAGCAGCAGGGTGGGTGCCTGCAGACCG
>JALNWC010000504.1 GCA_023231075.1 Rhodoferax sp. | reverse complement strand
GGTCGAGGCCGGCCTGCTTGAGTGCCAACGCGCGCGTTTCGGTCAGGCCCACGCCGGAAGTCAGCAGGTTGGTGTAGAAGCCCAGGCGATGCGCCTCGGCCACCAGCATTTCCAGATCGTCGCGCAGCATCGGCTCACCACCGGAGAAGCCGCACTGCACACTGCCGGCGGCACGCGCCTCGCGCAGCACGCGCAGCCAGTCGTCGGTCGACAGCTCTGGTCCGGCGGCGGCGAAGTCCACCGGGTTGTAGCAGAACACGCAATGCAGCGGGCAGCGGTAGGTCAGCTCGGCCAGCAGCCACAGCGGCGGGCCGGGCTGGGTTGCGGGCGTGATCAACGTGTTGCTCATGGTTTGACCCAGCCCTGGCGCTGTGCAATCGCCAGAAAATCCAGCACGTCGGCAGCCAGTCCGGTGGTTTCAAACTGGCGCTCGAGCTCATCTATCAGGGTCTGCACGGTTTTCTTCCCATCCAGGCGCTGCATGATTTCGCCGCCGCTGCCATTGAGTTTGACCATGCCCTCGGGGTAGAGCAGTACCCAAGCTTTTTGCACCTCTTCCCACTGCAGGCGGAAATGGCCCGCCACCCGGGGCCGGGCCTCCAGTCCCATGGCTGTCTGCGCTGCGTTCATGTTTTCGGCCCCTTGATCTCGATCTCGCACTGGCTGAGCATGATGGCGTCGGCCAGCGCCCACAGCAGGTCGAGCTTGAACTGGAGAATTTCCAGCGCCCGCTCCTGCAGGGCGCGGGTCTGGCTGAAGTAGTCGAGCGTGAAACGCAGGCCATGCGCCACGTCGCGCCGGGCCTGGGTCAGGCGCTGCTTGAAGTAGTGCAGGCCGGCCAGGTCAACCCAGGGATATTGCGTGGGCCAGGTGTCGATGCGCTGCTGGTGGATGTGCGGCGCGAACAGCTCGGTCAGGCTGGAGGCCACGGCTTCCTGCCAGGGCTGGCGGCGCGCGAAGTTGACATAGGCATCCACCGCAAAACGTGCCGCCGGCGCCAGGTAGCGCAGCGAGGTGACATCGTCACGCGACAAGCCGACGGCCTCCCCCAGGCGGATCCAGGCCTCGATGCCGCCCGGGTCGGTTATGCCGCCGATATGGTAGCCGTCATGGTCCAGAATGCGCTGGATCCATTCGCGCCGGATCTCGCGGTCGTCGCAGTTCGACATGATCGCCGCGTCCTTGATCGGGATGGCGATCTGGTAATAAAAACGGTTGGCGACCCAGCCCTGCAGTTGCTTTTTCGTCAACTTGCCCTCGGCCATCATGACGTGGAAGGGATGGTGGATGTGGTAACTGGTGCTTTTGCCGCGCAGCTTGTCTTCAAACTCTTGCTGGCTCCAGGGGGCGGGTAAATGGCTCACAGGTCGATCTCCATGCCGTCGTATGACACCTCGATGCCACAGCGCGTCAGCTCAAGTCGCTGCGCACTGTCTTCATCCAGGATGGGGTTGGTGTTGTTGATGTGAATCAGTACCTTGCGGGTGCTGGCGGGCAACTGGTTCAGCCACTCCAGCATGCCGCCGGGCCCGCTTTGCGGCAGGTGGCCCATGGCGCGCGAGGTTTTTTTCGAGGCGCCGAGCGTGATCATCTCATCGTCGGTCCACAGCGTGCCATCGATCAGCACGCAGTCGGCGGCCTGCATCGCGGCCCAGACAGGCGGCTCCATCTGGCCCAGACCGGGGGCGTAGAACAGGCGCTTGCCCGACGCTGTGTCGGTGATGGTCACGCCGACGTTGTCGCCGGGCTGCGGGTGGTCGCGGCGCGGTGAATAAGGCGGCGCGTTGCTGATCAGGGGCAAGGCGGTGAAGTACAGGCCGGGAACGCCCTCCATGGCGAAACCGGGATCGGCCAGCGGCACATCGTGCCAGTTGACGTCGCAGTAATGCGCCAGCACCTTGAGCAGCGGGTTGCCGCTCATCAGGTCTTCACGTACCAGGGCGTGGCACCACAGCTCATGCGGCTGGCGGTGCTCGCGCAGCATGTACAGGCCGGTGGTGTGGTCGATCTGGGCGTCGATCAGGAAGATGGCGCGAATGGCCGTATCACGCAAGGCACGCGCCGGTTGCAGGGCCGGGAATTCACGCAACTGCTGCAGGACATCGGGGGAGGCATTGAAAAGCACCCAGTTGTCCTGATCGGCGCTGACGGTGATGGAAGATTGCGTGCGTGCCGTCACGCGCTTGCTGCCCTTGCGGTAGCCATCGCAATTGGGACAGTTGCAATTCCACTGGGGGAAGCCACCGCCTGCCCCCGAACCCAGAACATGTATTTTCAAACTGGAGATTTCCTAAAGCTAAAGACTAAAACAGTACGCCGGACTGGTGCAGCGCAAAGTCTGGTCGCTGGTGGTGGATACACAAAAAAGGAACCGCAAGACACTGCAGCCCACCGGGTTGCCCCGGCGGGCTGGCCGGGATCAGCGATTGGCGATGTACATCGTGATTTCAAAGCCAAAGCGCATGTCGCTGGCAGTCGGTTTTTCCCATTTCATACAGTCTCTCCTGAGTGTTTATCCCGCAAAGCGCGGCTCGAAGTACCCGCAGCGCATCTGCTGGCACGTTTTTCATTATCCGCTGTTCGGGGTATTTCCAACATCAGAAAAATATGGATTGGGGCTCATGATTTTCATGAATTTGGAGCCTGCCGTGCGGCTTGAGGTGTGCCCGCCGCCGACTTCAGGCCGGAATGGCGCTAGCATGGCGACCATGAAGGAGAGTCCCCTGCCCAATGC
>JALNWC010000503.1 GCA_023231075.1 Rhodoferax sp. | reverse complement strand
GTGAGCGCGTGGATGTCGGAGCGCGCCACGCGCGAGTGCAGCACGTCGCCCACGATGGCCACCGTCAGGTTGGCAAAGTCGCCCTTGTAGTGACGAATGGTGTACATGTCGAGCAGGCCCTGGGTGGGGTGGGCATGGCGGCCGTCGCCGGCGTTGACCACATGCACATGCGGCGCCACATGCTGGGCGATCAGGTAGGGCGCGCCCGATTCGCTGTGGCGCACCACAAAAATGTCGGCGGCCATGGCGCTCAGGTTGGCAATGGTGTCGAGCAGCGATTCCCCCTTGGCGGCGGACGACTTGGCGATGTCGAGGTTGATCACGTCGGCGCTCAGGCGCTTGGCGGCAATATCGAAGGTGGTGCGGGTGCGCGTGGAGTTCTCGAAAAACAGGTTGAAGACGCTTTTGCCGCGCAGCAGGGGCAATTTTTTGACCTCGCGGTTGCCCACCGAAACAAAGTTGGCGGCGGTGTCGAGCACCTGGGTCAGGATGCTTTTGGGCAGTCCCTCGGTCGAGAGCAAATGGATCAGCTCGCCGTTTTTATTGAGCTGCGGGTTGCGCTGGTACAGCATGCTAAATTTCTTTCACGTTAAAACTGAAGCGGCCGTCCTCTTGACGCACCAGCGCCAGCGACTGGCTGGCGGGCAGCGTGATGCGCGCGGCGCACAGGTCGGCCTGGATCGGCAGCTCGCGGCCACCGCGGTCCACCAGCACCGCCAGCTTGACGCTGGCCGGGCGGCCAAAGTCAAACAGCTCGTTGAGCACCGCGCGCACCGTGCGCCCGGTAAACAGCACGTCGTCGAGCAACAGCACATGGGCGCCGTTGACGTCAAACGGAATTTGCGTTTGCGCGCTGCTGGTCATGCCGCGGCGGGCAAAGTCGTCACGGTGCATGGCCGACGAAATCACGCCAAACGGCTGCGCCAGGCCCAGGTCCTGGCGCAGGCGCTCGGCCAGCCAGACGCCGCCCGAAGCAATGCCCAGCAGCTGCGTGCCCGGTTGCAGCAAAGGGCGCAGATGGCTTGCCAGGTCGGCGTACAGCGCCTCGGCATCGAGTGCCAGTGTGCTCATGGAAGACTCCTTAAAAACTGTTCCAGAATGATGCAGGCCGCCGCTGCATCGGCATCACGCGCACCCTGCGAGCGGGCCTCGGTGGTGGTGTAGCGCTCGTCCACCTCGAACACCGGCAGCTTGAAGCGGCCCTGCAATTGGCGCGCAAAGCGGCGCGCCCGCACGGTGTTTTCGTGGGCCGCGCCGTCGGGGTGAAACGGCACACCGACCACCAGGGCGTCGGGCTGCCAGGTCTTGAGCTGCTGCGCCACTTTCTCGAAGCGGGCCTTGCCCTCGGCGGCGATCGTGCCTTGCGGCTGGGCCGTTCGCAGAATGCGGTTGCCCACGGCAAAACCGGTGCGCTTGAGGCCGAAGTCCAGCGCCATGAAGGTTTGCAAATGGGGGGGCACCGCCGGCTGCGGATCGACACTTGAACTGTCGGTCAAGGTGCTCATGCGTGCCCGGCGTCGGGTGCCAGCATCCAGGGCTCCAGGCCCAGCAGCTTGAGCGCCTGGGCATAACGCTCGGGCACCGGGGTGTCGAAGATCAAACGCGCATCGGCCGCTACCGTGAGCCAGCTGTTGCCACCCAACTCAGACTCCAGCTGACCCTCACCCCAGGCCGAATAACCCAATGAAATCAGCACCTTGCGCGGCCCGCTGCCGGTAGAAATGGCCTCCAGAACGTCGCGCGAGGTGGTCATCTCGAGGCCGCCGGGGATCACCATGGTGCTGGCATAGACCGGGTGCTCGGGTCGATCGTCATCGGCAAAGGTGGCCTCGTGCAGCACAAAGCCGCGCTCGGTCTGCACCGGGCCGCCAAAGAAAACGGGGGCGGCTTGCAGGTCGGGGCGGCTCAGCGGCAGCGCCACCTTGTCAAACAAGCCCTTGAGGTCAATGTCGCAAGGTTTGTTGATGACCAGCCCCAAGGCACCGCGGGGGCTGTGCTCACACAGATAAACGACACTGTGTCCAAAGAGCGGATCCTGCAGGCCGGGCATGGCGATCAAAAAATGATTCGTCAGGTTGATGGGGGCAGAATCGGATGACATGGAACAATTTTAGCGATGATCATGAGCCAAGTTTTTGAAACCGGCCTGATGCGACGGCCAACGGGCTACCCGCCCCCATCGTGGCGCACGACCTGGCCCGGCCAAGACCTTGCAGCGTTATGCGGCCGTCAAGAAGTCAAGCCCTCAGACACTTCAAATTTGAACCATCTCGAAATCTTCCTTGCGCGCGCCGCATTCGGGGCAGGTCCAGTTGAGCGGCACATCGCGCCAGGCCGTGCCGGGCGGGATACCGTGTTCCGGATCGCCCGTTTGTTCGTCATAAATCCAGCCACAAATCAGGCACATCCAGGTTGTCGATTGCGTCACAGCGTCCAAAGCCTTCCAATAGAATGTCTCATCACTCGCACCCAGGCTTGATGCCAACAAGCAAGCCCGGTACCTATCGCCTTATTCTGCCTGATCCAAGCCATGACCCATTCCCCTGATCGCAATACCACTTTGTTTGCCCGTGCCGCCCAGGTGATCCCCGGCGGCGTCAACTCGCCCGTGCGCGCTTTTCGCGCGGTCGGCGGCACGCCGCGCTTCATCAGCCGCGCGCAGGGTGCTTACATGTGGGACGCCAACGGCCAGCGCTACACCGACTACATCGGCTCCTGGGGCCCGATGATTCTGGGCCACGGCCACCCG
>JALNWC010000502.1 GCA_023231075.1 Rhodoferax sp. | reverse complement strand
CTGACCAGGCGCTGGATGCAGGCTCACTCATCGGCCAAGGCGCTCAAGTTGGCGTTGCTTAAATGCGCCTCACTTAAAGCCATGGGCGCACCCAGGCTGATGCTGGGCAAGTCTGGGCTTGTGGGCATGGGGGGCGCGCTGTTGCTGCTGTTCAAGCCGCGTTGCACCAGATTCAGCACCAAATCGCGCAGGGTCGATCCCTCCAGTGCCGCCTTGGCCTTGAGGTGACGAAACAGAGGATCAGGAATATCAAGACTGGTACGCATAACTGCATTTTTATGTAAATTGAAAAAATATGCAAGACTGAGTGACTTAACCAACGGGGATGCGGGTCACCCGCGGCGCGTTTTGCACGCTTTGAACCAGCCAATCGAGGAATATCTGCGTCGCCGGCGGGTTATCCTTGCCATCGGGTCGTACCAGATAGTAAGCGCGCTGGTTGGCCAGGGGCCGCTCACAAGCCACCACCAGGTCGCCGCGCGCCAGTTCGGAGTCGATCAGCAAGCGCGGCACCAGGGCCAGGCCCATGCCATGGACAGCCGCGGCAACCGTCATGGAGAACAGTTCAAAACGTGCACCGGACAGCGCCTGGGGCGCGGCCACGCCTTGCGCCTCGAACCACTGGCGCCACGCTTCGGGGCGGGTGCTTTGTTGCAGCAAGGGAAGTCCCGCGAGCGCTTCCGGCAACCGCTTGTCCGAGCCTTGCAGCAGGCCGGGATGGCACACCGGCAGCACCACTTCATCGAGCAATTGGGTGGCCTGGGTGCCGGCCCACTGACCCACCTGCGCGGGCGTACCGGCAAACAGCGCCGCATCAAACGGCGTGTCGGCAAACAGGAAGGGACGGGTGCGGGTTTCGATGTGCACGGTGAGATCAGGCTGTGCTCTTTTCAGATCCGGCAGGCGCGGAATCAGCCAGCGCGTGGCGAAGGTGGGCACGGCCGCCAGGTGCAACACGCTGCCGCGCCCCTGCGTGCTCATCACCTCAAGCGTGTCCTGCTCCAGCGCCTTCAGGCGCAGGGCAACCTGCGCAGCGTAATCACGTCCGCGCTGCGTCAGCGTGACGCCATGGCGGGTGCGCTTGAACAGCGCGACCCCGACAAAGTCCTCCAGCGCGGTGAGCTGGCGCGAGACCGCGCCCTGGGTCAGCGCCAACTCCTGCGCGGCGCGGGTGTAACTTTGGTGGCGGGCCGCAGCATCGAAGCAGGCCAGCGCCTGAAGGGACGGGATTTTTCTGCGCATGATGTGCGTAATGTACATATGATCATTTGAAAAAGTCGATTTTTTCGTTCTTAAAACATCAATACATGAGTTTTACTCAACTCAAAGTGAGAACAAGTCATTTGCCAAGGGGGCCGGATGGGCGCTACCATTCAGCCACTCATCATTCACAGGAGAACCCTCATGGCCCACGCAAGCTTTAACTGGCAAGACCCCTTTTTGCTCGACAGTCAACTCAGCGCCGACGAGCGCATGATCAAGGAGGCCGCCGCCGCCTACTGCCAGGACAAGCTGCAGCCGCGCGTGATCGAGGCCTTTCGCAAGGAGCAAACCGACCCCGCCATCTTCCGCGAAATGGGTGAGCTGGGCCTGCTCGGACCCACAATTCCCGAGGCTTTTGGCGGCCCCGGCCTGAACTACGTGGCCTACGGCCTGATCGCCCGCGAAGTCGAGCGCGTGGACAGCGGTTACCGCTCCATGATGAGCGTGCAAAGCTCGCTGGTGATGGTGCCCATTTTTGAATTCGGCAACGAAGCGACCAAACAAAAGTACCTGCCCAAACTGGCCACCGGCGAGTGGATCGGCTGCTTCGGCCTGACCGAACCCAACCACGGCTCGGACCCGGCCAGCATGCTGACTCGCGCGGTCAAGGTGCCCGGCGGCTACAAGCTCACGGGCAACAAGATGTGGATTTCCAACAGCCCGATGGCCGATGTGTTTGTGGTCTGGGCCAAAGAGGTGAGTGCGTCCGGCACGGTCGGCCCGATCCGCGGCTTTGTGCTCGACCAGGGTGCCGCCGGTTTGAGCGCCCCCGCCATTCACGGCAAGGTCGGCCTGCGCGCCAGCATCACCGGCGAGATCGTCATGGACGGCGTGTTTTGCCCCGAAGAAAATGCTTTCCCCGAGGTGCAAGGCCTCAAGGGCCCGTTCACCTGCCTGAACAGCGCGCGTTACGGCATCGCCTGGGGCGCCCTGGGCGCAGCCGAAGACTGCTGGTTTCGCTCACGCCAGTATGTGATGGACCGCCAGCAGTTCGGCCGCCCGCTGGCCGCCAACCAGTTGATTCAAAAGAAACTGGCCGACATGCAGACCGAGATCGCATTGGGCTTGCAAGGCTGCCTGCGCCTGGGCCGCATGAAGGACGAGGGCACGGCCTCGGTGGAAATCACCTCCATCCTGAAACGCAATTCCTGCGGCAAGGCGCTGGATGTGGCCCGCCTGGCGCGCGACATGATGGGCGGCAACGGCATCAGCGACGAGTTTGGCGTGGCGCGGCATCTGGTCAATCTGGAAGTGGTCAACACCTATGAAGGCACGCACGACATCCATGCGCTGATCCTGGGCCGCGCGCAAACCGGCATTGCGGCGTTCAACTAATTGGGGTCAGATTCCAATTAATTTCGTTTTTTGGCAGCCGAATGCGGCGCTGGAATGCGGTGGTCTGTGCGGGCAGTGGTCTGTGAGGGCAGTGGTCTGTGAGGGCAGTGGTCTGTGAGGGCAGTGGTCTGTGAGGGCAGTGGTCTGTGAGGG
>JALNWC010000501.1 GCA_023231075.1 Rhodoferax sp. | reverse complement strand
CTTTGGCACGCCACGGGTAGCGACCACCTCGGGCAGCGTGCTTGAAACCGCGGTCACAACGTCACCGTCTCCGGCATTGCCTGCATCAGGTGCGGCACAAATTCCGGCTAAATAATTGCCTTTCAAAATGGCTTCTCCTCAGGCAATGTGAGGGGATTTCAGGGTAAACTCTAAGCTGTCTGACAAGGTCGAAAACCGTTAAGCGGAGCGTGCTGAAGCAGACAGAAATTACGGCCGTCGTGGTGAAATTGGTAGACACGCTATCTTGAGGTGGTAGTGGCGAAAGCTGTGCGAGTTCGAGTCTCGCCGACGGCACCAAGTTAATGCATTTGATGCAGATGAATGCGTCAAATAGTCAATTGAATCAAATCAGAAGATGAATCTTGATCAATATTTGCCAGTCCTGCTTTTCATTTTGATTGGCATTTCAGTTGGCGTTTTGCCTCAGCTTATTGGGTATGTTCTTGGCCCCAATAAACCAGATTCGGCAAAAAATTCCCCTTACGAATGTGGCTTTGAAGCGTTTGGTGACGCGCGAATGAAATTTGACGTTCGCTATTACCTGATTGCCATTCTTTTTATTCTTTTCGATCTTGAGACTGCATTGCTGTTCCCGTGGGCGATGACGCTCAAGGAGTTGGGTCTTTATGGCTTCTTTGTAGGTCTGGAAATTGTGACCATTCTCACAATTGGTTTTGTGTACATGTGGCTCAAGGGTGCCCTGGATTGGGAGTAACACGATGATTGAAGGTATTCTCAAAGAGGGCTTTGTCACCACGAGTTATGACGCTGTGGTGAACTGGGCCAAGACGGGTTCAGTTTGGCCCATGAGTTTTGGATTGGCTTGCTGTGCGGTTGAGATGATGCATGCCGCCGCTGCCCGGTACGACATCAGCCGTTTTGGGGCGGAGGTATTTCGCCCCAGTCCGCGGCAATCTGATTTGATCATTGTGGCGGGAACGCTGACCAACAAAATGGCACCCGCGTTTCGCAAAGTGTATGACCAGATGGCAGAGCCGCGCTGGGTGATCAGCATGGGTTCATGTGCCAATGGCGGTGGTTATTACCACTACAGCTATGCGGTGGTGCGGGGCTGTGATCGCATCGTGCCGGTGGACGTGTATGTGCCGGGTTGTCCACCCACGGCAGAGGCGCTGATTTATGGAATTATCCAGTTGCAGCGAAAAATCCGCCGTACACAAACCATTGCGCGCACGTAAAGGGTTGACGATGACTTTGTATGCTGTAAACCCACTCACGCTGAAGGCGCATGTTGATGCGGCTTTGGATGGTTTGATTGCAAGTAGTGCGGTGGCGCTGGGTGAGTTGACGTTGGTGGTTGATGCTGCCAATTATTTTCAGGTAGCGCAAAAACTTCGCGATGACCCTGCTTGCTGCTTTGAGCAAATGGTGGACTTGTGTGGCGTGGACTATTCGACCTACAAAAACGAGGCCTGGACTGGTTCCCGATTTTGTGTGGTGTTGCATTTGCTGTCGGTGAGTCTGAATCAGCGCGTGCGATTGAAGGTGTTTGTGCCCGACGACTTGTCGCCTGTCTTGCCTTCAGTGTGTGGCATCTGGAGCAGTGCAAACTGGTTTGAGCGTGAAGCGTTTGACCTGTTTGGGATTGTGTTCGAAGGGCATGATGACTTGCGCCGTATCCTGACCGATTACGGTTTTATTGGCCATCCGTTCCGAAAAGATTTTCCGACCTTGGGTCATGTGGAAATGCGCTACGACGCCGAGCAAAAGCGTGTGGTGTATCAGCCGGTCACGATAGAGCCGCGCGAAATTACGCCGCGCATCATCCGTGAAGAAAACTACGGAGGCCTTGCTAATTAGCAGTTTGACACATGGCTGATATCAAGAACTACACACTGAATTTTGGTCCACAGCATCCCGCTGCGCATGGCGTTTTGCGCCTGGTGCTTGAGTTGGATGGCGAGGTGATACAGCGGGCCGACCCGCACATTGGTTTGCTGCATCGTGCCACTGAAAAGCTGGCTGAAAGTAAAACCTACATTCAAGCGCTGCCCTACATGGATCGTCTTGATTACATGTCCATGATGTGCAACGAGCAGGCTTATTGTCTGGTGATTGAGAAAATGCTTGGGCTTGAAGTGCCCTTGCGTGCCCAATACATCCGGGTGATGTTTGCTGAGATCACACGTTTGTTGAACCATCTGTTATGGGTCGGTGCCCATGCCATTGACTGTGGCGCCATGACGGTGATGTTGTTTGCGTTTCGTGAACGTGAAGACTTGCTCGATATATATGAAGCGGTGAGCGGGGCTCGCATGCACGCGGCATACTTTCGTCCGGGTGGTGTCTATCGCGATTTACCCGACACGATGCCGCGCCATACGGTCAACAAAATTCGCAGTGCCAAGTCAACCGAAGCACTCAATCGCAACCGCAGCGGCAGTCTGCTGGACTTCATTGATGACTTCACGCAGCGGTTCCCGACTTACCTGGGTGAGTACCACACACTCCTGACCGATAACCGCATTTGGAAGCAGCGCACCGTGGACATCGGCGTGGTCACGCCGGAGCGCGCCTTGAATCTCGGTTTCACCGGGCCCATGTTGCGCGGGTCAGGAATCGCTTGGGATCTGCGCAAGCAACAGCCCTACGAGGTCTATGACAGGCTTGACTTTGACATCCCGGTGGGAAAAACTGGTGACACCTACGACCGTTAACTCGTTCGTATGGAAGAAATGAAGCAGTCGAACCGCATCATCAAGCAGTGTGT
>JALNWC010000500.1 GCA_023231075.1 Rhodoferax sp. | reverse complement strand
CCAACCCGGCCTGGGCGGCCATTGCCAGCGAGCGCGCCGGCAGTGAATTTGGCCTGCATATCGCCTCCTACGCGATCCAGGACGACGCCTTCAACCGCACCCGCTTTGCCATCATTTGCCTGCCGCAAACGCTGGCCGCGCCGCAAGCCACCGGCAATGACTGCGTCAGCCTGATCGTCTCCGTGGCGAACCGGCCCGGGGCGGTGCATGACCTGCTGGTGCCGCTGAAGAAACACGGGGTCTCCATGACTCGTTTCGAGTCACGACCCGCGCGCTCGGGCCAGTGGGAATACTATTTTTACATCGACCTGCAAGGCCACCCCAGCCAGCCCCATGTGGCGGCTGCGCTGGAGGAGTTGCGCGGCCTGTGCGCGTTTTACAAAGTGCTGGGCACCTACCCCGTCAGCGAGTAGCCATGTTTGAGCAACTCGGATTGATCGGCTGCGGCCTGATGGGCGGCTCCTTTGCGCTGGCGCTCAAGCGCGCCGGCCTGGTGCAACGCGTGGTCGGCTACAGCCCGT
Organism: Rhodoferax sp.; assembly: GCA_023231075.1. Taxonomy (GTDB): domain Bacteria; phylum Pseudomonadota; class Gammaproteobacteria; order Burkholderiales; family Burkholderiaceae_C; genus Rhodoferax. Next base: position 2,233 of record JALNWC010000500.1, on the reverse strand, counting down.
CGACCAGCACCCTTCAGAAAGCCCTGCAGCTCGGCGTCATCGACACGACGGCGGCCTCGGTCGAGCAGGCGGCCAGCGGGGCCGACCTCGTGCTGGTGGCCGTGCCGGTGTCCGCGACCGAAGCCACCCTGCAACGGATTGCGCCCGCCGTCACGCCCGAGATGCTGGTGATGGACGTGGGCTCGACCAAGACGGACGTGCTGGAAGCGGCCCAGCGCGCGCTGGGTCAAAGAATCGGCTCGTTTGTGCCGGCCCACCCGATCGCCGGCAAGGAAAAGGCCGGCGTGGCGCACGCCGATGCCAGGCTGTACCAGGGCTGCCAGGTGATCCTGACCCCCACCACCGACACCCTCGACAAGCAGCGCCAGCAAGCGCAGGCTATCTGGCAGGCACTGGGCTGCACGGTGCTGCAGATGTCCCCCGAGGCCCATGACGCGGCCTTTGCGGCGGTCAGCCACTTCCCGCATCTGCTGGCGTTTGCCCTGATGAACGCCGTCACGGGCCAGCCCCAGGGTCAAGAATTTTTGTCGCTGGCCGGCCCCGGCTTTCGTGATTTCACCCGCATTGCGGCCAGCGACCCCATCGTCTGGCGTGACATTTTCTTGTCCAACCGCCAGCAGTTGCTGCTGCAAAGCCAGCATCTGCAAACCCAGTTGCAGGCCTTCGAGGCCTTGATGTTGCAGGGGGATGGCGCAGCGCTGGAAGCGCTGATCGAGCAGGCCAGCTCGGCGCGCAGCCACTGGCATCTCAAGCAACATCACCACCCCCAACCCGCATGCTGAACACTTTATTCATCGACCTGCCGCCTTTGCGGTCCGCTGGCGGCAGCATCACCTTGCCGGGCTCCAAAAGCATCTCGAACCGGGTGCTGCTGCTGGCTGCCCTGACCCAGGGCCGCACCACTTTGCACGATGTGCTGGACTCCGACGACACGCGGGTCATGCTGACGGCCTTGCGCGCGCTGGGTTGCGATATTCAGCAGACCGGCAACAGCGTGGTCATTGACGGCCTGGGCGGTCAGCCCAAACACCGCGAAGCCAGACTGTTCATGGGCAACGCCGGCACCGCCATCCGGCCGCTGACCGCGGCGCTGGCGCTGATGGGCGGCAGCTATGACCTGAGCGGCGTGCCGCGCATGCACGAGCGCCCGATTGGCGACCTGGTGGACGCGCTGCGCCAACTGGGTTGCCGGATCGGCTATACCGGCCAGGACGGCTACCCGCCGCTGCACATTGACCAGCCTGATCTCAAGCTCGATGCGCCGATCCAGGTGCGCGGCGACGTCTCCAGCCAGTTCCTGACCGCGCTGCTGATGGCGCTGCCGCTGGTGGCCCGCCGGGACATCGTGATCGACGTCGTGGGTGAATTGATCTCGCGGCCCTACATCGAGATCACGCTGAACCTGCTGGCGCGCTTTGGCATTGCGGTCAAGCGCGACGGCTGGCAACGCTTCACGATTCCGGCGGGCAGCCAGTACCGGTCGCCGGGCACCCTGTTTGTCGAAGCCGACGCCTCTTCTGCCAGTTATTTCATCGCCCTCGGTGCCATCGCACCCGCTTCTGAAGGACACCACGGTATCCGCATCGAAGGGCTGGGCGCCGATTCGATTCAGGGCGACATCCGCTTCATCGAAGCCGCCCAAATGATGGGCGCCCGGGTGCTCAGCGGCCCCAACTGGCTGGAGGTCTCGCGCGGCAGCTGGCCGCTCAAAGCCATTGACCTCGATTGCAACCACATCCCCGATGCGGCCATGACGCTGGCGGTGATGGCGCTGTATGCCCAAGGCACCACCACCTTGCGCAATATCGCCAGTTGGCGCGTCAAGGAAACCGACCGCATTGCCGCGATGGCCTGTGAGTTGCGCAAACTCGGCGCCACCGTGGCCGAAGGCCCGGACTTCATCCAGGTCACGCCGCCTGCCAGCGCCGCGCATTGGCGCGCCGCCAGCATCCACACCTATGACGACCACCGCGTCGCCATGTGCTTTGCGCTGGCCGCCTTCAACCCCGCCGGCTTGCCGGTGCGCGTTGAAAACCCCCAGTGTGTCGCCAAGACCTTTCCTGACTTTTTTGAGGCGCTGTTCTCGCTGGTGCAGGCTGACCCGGCCCGGATTCCCGTGATTTGCGTCGATGGCCCCACCGCGTCGGGCAAGGGCACGCTGGCGGCGCAAGTGGCCAGCCAGTTGGGCTACCACCTGCTGGACTCGGGCGCGCTCTACCGCATCACCGCGCTG
>JALNWC010000499.1 GCA_023231075.1 Rhodoferax sp. | reverse complement strand
TGCTCGGCAAAGAGTTTCTCGAACACTTCGGCGTCGACATCGAGCAGCACCGACAGGGCGCCCACGTAAATGATGTTCTTGAACAGTTGGCGCTGGCGCGGGTCGGTGTAGGCGTTGTTGGCAATCTCGGTCAGCGGCACGCCCATGGTGTGCACGTCGTCGCGGAACTTGTTCGGCGGCATGGGACGCGTGCTGTCAAAAAACAGGTAGCCGCCGGGCTCGATTTCGGCAATGTCGGCGTCCCAGGTTTGCGGATTCATGGCCACCATCATGTCGACGCCGCCGCGCCGCCCGTGGTAGCCTTTTTCACACACGCGGGCCTCGTACCAGGTCGGCATGCCCTGGATGTTGCTGGGGAAAATGTTGCGCGGGCTCACCGGCACGCCCATGCGCATCACAGCCTTGGCAAACAACTCGTTGGCCGAGGCCGAGCCCGAACCATTGACGTTGGCAAACTTGATGACGAAATCGTTAATGGCTTCTATGCGCTTCATGCGGCCTCCGGTTGGGTAATGTGGGCTGCGGGCGTGGGCTGGGTGTCACGGCACCCGGGCCCCGCCTGCGTGGTGTTGAGCAGGAACTTCTGCATGTCCCAGGCGCCGGTGGGGCAACGCTCGGCACACAGGCCGCAGTGCAGGCAGACGTCTTCGTCCTTCACCATGACGCGGTTGGTCTTGAGTTCGGCCGACACATACAAATCCTGCCCGGTGTGGATCGCGGGTGCCTTCAGGCGGCCTCTCAAGTCGGCTTCATCGCCATTGGCGGTGAAGGTGATGCAGTCCATCGGGCAGATATCGACGCAGGCGTCGCACTCGATGCAGGTGTTGCGGTTGAACACGGTCTGCACGTCGCAGTTCAGGCAGCGGCTGGCTTCCTTGAAGGCGGTAGCGGCGTCAAAACCCAGCTCGACCTCCACCTTGATGCTGGCCAGCGCCACTTCGGCGGCGGCCCAGGGCACCGCAAAACGGATGTCGTTGGACACGTCGTTGCGGTAGCTCCACTCATGGATGCCCATTTTTTGCGACATCAGGTTGACCATGGGCGGCGGGCGCCGCGCCACGTCTTCACCGTTGAGCAGCCGGTCGATCGACACCGCCGCCTCGTGCCCGTGGGCCACCGCCGTGATGATGTTTTTGGGGCCATATGCGGCATCGCCGCCAAAAAAGACCTTGGGCACGGTGGACTGGAAAGTGCCCTCACCCAGCACCGGCAGCCCCCACTTGTCAAATTCAATGCCGCAATCCCGCTCGATCCAGGGGAAAGAATTTTCCTGGCCAATCGCCACCAGCACCGTATCGCATTCCAGCAGCACGTCGGGCTCGCCGGTGGGCACCAGGCTGCGCCGACCCTTGGCGTCGTATTCGGCGCGCACGATCTCGAACGTCATGCCGGTCAGCTTGCCGTTCACATGCTGCACCGACTTGGGCACGTGGTAGTTCAGGATCGGGATGCCCTCGTGCTGCGCGTCCTCCTTTTCCCAGGGCGAGGCTTTCATTTCCTCAAAGCCGCTGCGCACCACCACTTTCACGTCCTTGCCGCCCAAACGGCGCGCCGAACGGCAACAGTCCATGGCGGTGTTGCCGCCGCCGAGCACGATGACGCGCTCGGCCACGCGGGTGGTGTGGCCGAAAGACACATGGGCCAGCCAGTCAATGCCAATGTGAATGTGCGCCGCCGCCTCGGCCCGACCCGGCACATCGAGTTCGCGCCCGCGCGGTGCGCCGCAGCCGACAAACACCGCATCAAAATTCTGTGCCAGCAGCGCCTGCATGGAGTCCACCCGCTGGTTGTTGACAAACTTCACCCCCATGTCGAGGATGTAGCCCGTTTCCTCGTCAATCACTTCTTCGGGCAGCCGAAACCGCGGGATTTGCGAGCGGATGAAACCGCCGGCCTTGGCCTCGCCTTCGAACACCGTGATCTCGTAGCCCAGCGGCGCCAGATCGCGCGCCACCGTCAGGGAGGCCGGGCCGGCCCCCACGCAAGCAATGCGCTTGCCGTTGGACGGCGCAATGGCGGGCATGCGGGCCGTCACATCGTTCTTGAAATCAGCCGCCACGCGCTTGAGGCGGCAAATGGCCACCGGCTCGGGCTTTTTGCTGTTGTTTTCTTCCACCCTGCCGCGCCGACAGGCAGGCTCGCAGGGGCGGTCGCAGACGCGACCGAGGACGCCCGGAAACACGTTGCTGACCCAGTTGATCATGTAGGCGTCGCTGTAGCGGCCCTGACCAATCAGGCGGATGTATTCGGGTACGGGGGTGTGGGCCGGGCAGGCCCATTGACAATCGACGACCTTGTGAAAATAGGCCGGGTTGGTGACGTTGGTTGCTTGCAAAGTGGTCTCCTTGCCCTGCAAACGCTTGCGACATGAAGCTGCAGGTGAGAGGGCATCCTACGCCGATCCAGCGCGCCAGCGCGCCATGCAAACCCGCAATTTGCCAATTTGCTGATCTACATCAAAAAAATGTTCCTCGTCAAAAATAGTTGAGAACTTGATTTGGCTCAAACATTCGAGCCAATCGGCCGCCAAAATGGCTTTAACTCAGCCCAGGAGAACCCATGAATCCCCTACAGCACATTGAACAGTTCAAGGCCCTTAATACCTGCCATCAACAAATCCACGAACATTTGACCGAGTTGATGGATTTGCTCGAGCGGCTGGATACCGATAGCGACAGCCCGCACTGCCGTCAAAAGGCCCGGACCATCGAAGCCTTTTTCTCAGAGGTTTCCCGCGCGCACCATGCCGAGGAAGAAAAAGACATC
>JALNWC010000498.1 GCA_023231075.1 Rhodoferax sp. | reverse complement strand
TTTTCATTGACCAGCATGGTCTGGTGCTTGAGCCAGTCGGCCCAGGCCTGTTTGCTGACACTCTGCCAAATGCGCTTGCCCAGCTCGCCGGGATAGGGTGGAAAGTCGAGTCCCTCGGCTTCCGTGCCGAGTTTGATGCAATTTACAGTGCGCGCCATAACGATCTTTCAGTGAATGGTGAGTCAAAGCGTCCAACTGTAGCAAGGTTTTTCGCCCGGTGCGCACCTGCGTTAAAATCCAGCCTATGTCAAAAGCAGATACCAAAACCAAAATCGTGGCCGATGGCCTGCGTTACAAATCCAAAGTGTCAGGCTCGCCTTTCACAGCCGCAACCTCATTCGGCGCCGCGACCATGTCGTGCTTCCTGTGCGGCAAGCACCGCGCCCGATCCCAGATGGTTTCCAAGAAGATTTTGGGCAAGTCGCAAGCGGTTTGTTCGCCCTCTTGCAAGGCGCTCGACGAAGCGTCCAAGTAAGCGGTATCGAACCTATGCCGAACGCATTCCTGGTACTTCTCGACAACGCGCCTCGGCGCGTTTTTGCATTTATGAGCGTGACCTGCCTGGCCATGCTGGCCTTTGGCCTGTACTTGCAGCACAGCCAGGGGCTGGAACCTTGCCCGATGTGCATCGTGCAGCGTTATGCGCTTTTTTCGGTCGCCATCATTACCGCTCTGCTCAGCGCGAGCGGCCGCAAGCGCGTCCATTTTTGGGGCTCGTTTGTGCTGCTGCTGGCGGCGGGCTTTGGGGCTTTTGTGGCGGCACGGCAAAGCTGGCTGCAGTGGCATCCGCCCGAGGTGGCCACCTGCGGCCGGGACTTTTACGGCATGATCGAAAACTTCCCGCTGAACCGCGCCATCCCCATGATCTTCCGGGGCAGTGGCGACTGTTCCGCCATTGACTGGACCTTTCTGGGCGGCTCCATTGCCAACTGGGCTTTTGTTATCTTCTGCCTGGTGTTGGCGCTGGCCAGCCTGATGATCTGGCGCAAGGGGTAAATAGTTGGGGTCAGAGCACGTCGCTGCGCGAGTGGTCTGAGCCGCAAGGCATCTAATCGGTTGGGGTCAGAGTACGTCGCTTCGCGAGTGGTCTGACCCGCAAGGCATCTAATCGGTTGGGGTCAGAGCACGTCGCTTCGCGAGTGGTCTGACCCGCAAGGCATCTAATCGGTTGGGGTCAGAGCACGTCGCTTCGCGAGTGGTCTGACCCGCAAGATATCAGGTTAGTTGAGGCCAGAGCACCTCGCTGCGTAAGTGGTCTGACCCGCAAGGTCTCAGATGGGCAGACTGTCAAAGGACTCGTAGCTTTTGCGCAGCCAGTTTTTCACGCGCTGGCGCTCCAGCAGGCCCAGTGCATCGTCTTCCGAGCGGTTGTGGATGGCGGCCCAGAAGCTGGCGTTCTGGCGGTCGATTTTGCGCATGCTGGCTTCGTGCAGTTGCGCCAGGGTGACGATTTTGGCGCCCATTTCCAGGGCCCTGACCATGGCCTCTGACGATTCCAGTTGCGAGAAGTCGGTGCCGCGTCCGAGGTTTTTGACAATCAGGTAATTGGGACCGGTGCCATAGGCATCCAGCAGCCGCTCCAGCAGGTCCACCGAATCCTTGCCGGCGTCGGCCACATGCCAGAAGTTCACCGCCACACCCATGTCGGCCAGCAGTTCCAGCAGGTCGGAGTCCTTGATCCAGCGCGCCAGCGGGGCCGCTGTTTGTGCGGCCAGGTCGACGATCACGCGCGGTGTTTCACCTTGGTTGGCGTCCTCAAACACGCTCACCACCCGGTCCAGCCCTTCGTAGCTGTCCACCAGCACGGGCGCGGCGTAGTCGGCATAAAAGCGGGTGAACGAGGTGTGCGAACGGTCGGTGTCAAAGCCCATGAAGGGCTGGTCCTTGTCGATCAGGTACTGGGCCAGCAAGCGCGCCACCACCGATTTACCGACCCCACCTTTTTCGCCGCCGATGAAATTGAGAGAGCTCATGATTTTCCTGTTGAGTGGGTTGAAATTGTTTTGAATGCGCGCTTGACCAAGCAAGACTCGTGCACAAATCCTGGATTGCGGAAAGGGTCCGCCATGACAGGCCGGGCACTGCTTGGTTGCGTCAGGTAATTTTTTTCACCAGCACCTGGCTTTTGCGGTCCCAGTTGTATTTGCGCTTGCGGGCTTCGGGCAGCCAGTCGGCGTCCACCTGCTCAAAGCCGCGCTTCAGGAACCAGTGCATGGTGCGTGTGGTCAGGACAAAAATACTGTCGAGTCCGGCCAGTTTGGCGCGCTGCTCGATGCGTTTGAGCACGCGTTCGCCGTCACCCTGGCTTTGCACCTGCGGCGACACCGTGAGGGCGGCCATTTCGCCGGTGCGTGCCTCGGGGTAGGCGTAGAGCGCGGCGCAGGCAAAAATCACGCCGTCGTGCTCGATCACGGTGTACAGGCCGACGTCACGCTCTATTTCGGTGCGGCTGCGCTTGACCAGGGTGCCGTCCTTCTCGAACGGCTCGATCAGTTGCAGAATGCCGCCGACATCGTCCACCGAGGCCTCGCGCAGGCTTTCCAGCTTTTCGTCGACCACCATGGTGCCAATGCCGTCGTGCACATAGACCTCCAGCAGGATCGAGCCATCCACCGCAAACGGGATGATGTGGCTGCGCTCGACGCCGCCCTTGCAGGCTTTGACGCAGTGCTGCAAATAAAACGCCGTGTCGGCGGGCGTGTTGGCCGTGGGCAGGTCAGCCAGCAGTTTTTCGGCGGCCGCCAGTGGCAGTTCGGTGTCAATCGGGTTGTCTTCACTGA
>JALNWC010000497.1 GCA_023231075.1 Rhodoferax sp. | reverse complement strand
TGTCCTTAGATCGGCACTGTTTGGGGTCGTCCGGCGTGGCCCTCGGTCATTCCAGCAGCGGGTGCAGAAAGCCAGCGTTGAAGGGATCAGAATCATTCACACCGGGCCGCAACTGGACCAGGCTGATCTGGATGTGTGGGAACAAGCGCTGCAACTGGCCAGAACGGGCGGGCTTGGGTGCAGGATTCAATTCACCGCCTCAAAGTTCTTGAAGAGCATTGGGCGCGGCAACGGCAAAAGTCAGCATGAATGGCTGAAGGGAGCCTTTGCGCGACTGGCGGCCAGCGTGGTTGAGATCAAGGATGCACATCGGGCCTATTTCGGCCCCATTCTTCATCATGGTGGCCGGGATGATCAGACCGGCCGGTACGTCATTGAAATGAACCCCAAAATCGTCGAGCTCTACGGCCTCGACGGCTGGTCAAGTGTGGAATTTAGCCAGCGCATGGCACTCAAAAAGCGACCCCTTGCCCAGTGGCTGCACGGCTATTACAGCTCCCATGCAAAGCCATTTCCAGTCAAAGTTGAAACCCTGCAACGATTGTGCGGGAGTCAAAACGCGGCCATCAAAGGGTTCAAGCAGGAACTGAAATCGGCCCTGGAAAAGCTGGAAGAGGTCACACACTGGCGCTGGGAAATCGATGCTTCAGACCTGGTGTACTTGTCAAAAGTGCCGACCGTGAGTCAAGCAAGGTATCTACTCAAGCGTGGGCTTGTCCACAGTCGGCCCTGACTTATCCACAAAACCACGGCATAGCACATACCGGGAAGCACGGCATAGCGCATACCGACACGGCATAGCACATACCAAACCACGGCATAGCGCATACCAAGTCACGGCATAGCACATACCGCGGCGAACTCAAAATGATCAAAATCGCAATTCAAATCAATGACATGCAGATAGCGCCAAAAGTAGCTAATCTTTCTTTAATCTATCTCTAATCTGTCGCTTGCATAAAAAATGCCTGGGTGAATGGTTTGGTCGCGCATCTCGTCACGGCTGCGCTCAGCCACTTGCACTCCAGCGGTATCAAGCACCAGCCAAACAGGCTGATGTCTTTTTTCCAACTGGAGTAGATCGTGCATTTCCAAACAACCAGGCTCACCAAATCTCTCAAAATGCTTGCCACGTCAGTCACATTCGGCGCTGCCGGACTTGCATCCCAGATCGCCCATGCGGGCCCAGCTCTGCCTTGGGACGGCCCGATCACCACGGTGGTCAACAACCTGACTGGGCCGGTGGCCACCGGCATTTCGACCGTGGCCTTCCTGGCAGCAGGTGCAGCGCTGATTTTTGGTGGTGACGACTTGGGAGGCATTGCCAAGAAACTGTTGTACGTGGTACTCGGCGTGGCGCTGATCGTTTTTGGCGCCAACTTCCTGAGCATGATCGGTCTGGTGAACAGTGGCGCATTGGTCTGATGTTGCCGTTTTGACAGCAAATCATGGCTGATCAAAGTTCAGACATCGGCGCCGATTTTTCAGTGCCGCTGCATCAATCCATGCTCAGGCCCATGCTGCTGCTGGGTGCTGAGCGCGAACTGATCCTGGCACTGGGAATCGTGGCCGGCGTGTTCATCGTGTCCTTGTTTCAACTCTGGGCCGCCATTTTTGGTCTGGTTTTGTGGGCCGTCGGCGCCTGGGTGTTGACCCGTGCAGCCAGTTTTGATCCCCAACTCTCCAAGACGTTCGGGCGTAGTTTGCGCTACCGCAAGCTTTACAAGAGCGCGGCAACACCATTTGCCTCGCCCCGCACCTTTGGAGACTGACCATGCTCTTGAAAGAATTTCGCAGCAATGCCCAAGGGCTGCCCGATCTGTTGCCCTGGGCGGCGCTGATCGACAACGGCGTGGTACTCACAAAATCTGGTGGCCTGCTGGCGGGTTTTGAATTTCGCGGCCCGGATCTGGACAGTGCCACCAAAGAGGAACTGGCGGCCGTGTCGGCTCGCATCAATGCGGCCCTGGCTCTTGATGATGGCTGGAGCCTGAATGTGGATGCCGTGCGCCGTCAATCCCCTGGTTACCCTTTGGATGGTGCTTTTCCGGACCGTACCACCCGACTGCTGGACGATTGCCGCCGTCTTGCGCATGAAGGCGAATGGGCTGGCTTTCAGAGTGACTACAGGCTTGTCTTGTGTTGGCATCCAGACCCTGATGCCGCGGCTAAAACCGAAATGCTGTTTGTGGATGGTGCTCAAAAGACCGGTGTGGCAGAGCGCAGCTTGATCCGTTTCAAAACCGCGCTGGCCGAAATTGAATCACGGCTGGCGGGTACGCTCAAAATCCGTCGCCTGGTGGACACAGTCGACACTGAGACTGGGGCTGTGGAAAGTCAACTTCTGGCGCATCTGGCGGCCTGTGTTGCTCTGGAGCCGCGGTCCAGTTTCGTCATGGGCACGGTGCCGATGTACCTGGATTCGGTACTGGGTCAACACGACTTTGTAACTGGCTTTGAACCCCGGATTGATGACAAAACAGCCATATGCATCGCCGTCACCGGATTCCCTGGAACAAGTTTCCCTGGCATCTTGGACTTTTTGTCACGCTTGCCAGTGGAGTACCGCTGGTCAAACCGGTTCATCTTCATGCCGCCGCGTGAGGCGGACAAGGCCTTGGGCAAGTACCGCTCCAAGTGGGCGCAAAAGCGGCTGTCACTGATGAATTTGATGCGCTCAAGCCAAGGTGGCGGTGTCACGCACGTCAATGCCGACGCCGACGATATGGCGGCTGATGCGGTCGCCGCCATGGCCGAGGCCAGCAGTGGCCTGGTGCGGTTTGG
>JALNWC010000496.1 GCA_023231075.1 Rhodoferax sp. | reverse complement strand
GCGGGATGCAGTGCTAGGCGCTGCGAGTGCCGTGTGGCTATGCCACACAAGCGAGTAGCAACGACGCAATGCGCCCGCCAGTGCCGCCAGAAATGGGATATTTGGCATTTCTGCATCCCTAAGCGGCGCAGCCGGTTACTTCCTGGACTGGGACGACAACATCCGCAGCACCGATGACCTCGGGCTGGTGTGGCTTGGTTTTGATACAAAAAAGCGCGCTTCGCCCCTTACACTGCACAGGTGCCCTGCCCGGGGTCGGTCGCCGGCCAGACCGGCGACCTGGCCTCACCCCCTGTTCACCCCCTGAAAGGATTGCGTATGACCACCCGCATACAAGCCACGCTGATTCCCGGCGACGGCATTGGCCCAGAAATTGTCGATGCCACCCTGGCCGCACTGGATGCGCTGGGCGCACCGTTTGAGTGGGATCGGCAAATCGCCGGGCTGGGGGGGGTGCAAGCCTGCGGCGACCCCCTGCCTGCGGCCACCCTCGACAGCATCCGGCGCACCCGGCTGGCGCTCAAGGGGCCGCTGGAGACCCCGTCCGGCAGCGGTTACCGCTCATCGAACGTGCGCCTGCGTGAAGAGTTTCAGCTCTACGCCAACCTGCGCCCGGCGCGCACCATCATCCCGGGCGGGCGGTTCGACAACATTGATCTGGTGGTGGTGCGTGAAAATTTGGAGGGCCTGTACATCGGCCACGAGCACTATGTGAAGATCGACGACGACCCGCACGCGGTGGCCATGGCCACCGGCATCAACACCCGGGCTGGCAGCCTGCGTTTGCTGGAATACGCGTTTCAACACGCCGTGGTGACCGGACGCAAAAAGGTCACCATCGTGCACAAGGCCAACATCATGAAGGCACTGACCGGCATCTTTCTGGAAACCGGCCTCAAACTCTATGAAGACAAATACAAGGGCAAGTTCGAGCTGGACACCGTGATCATTGATGCCTGCGCCATGAAACTGGTGCTCAACCCCTGGCAGTTCGACATGCTGGTCACCACCAACCTGTTTGGCGACATCCTGTCTGATCTGGTGGCGGGTCTGGTCGGTGGTTTGGGCATGGCACCCGGCGCCAACATCGGGGCCGATGCGGCCATTTTTGAAGCAGTGCATGGGTCAGCCCCCGACATTGCCGGCAAAGGTATTGCCAACCCGATTGCCCTGATGCTGGCCGCCGCCATGATGCTGGACCATTGCAAATTGCCCGACATGGCCACCCGTTTACGCACCGCCATTGACGAAACCCTCAACCTCGACAAGGTGCGCACCGGCGATCTGGGCGGCAAAGCGGGCACGGCCGAATTCACCAAAGCACTGGTGAGCCGCATCCGCAACTGAGCTGGCCTGGCCACGCCGTGGCCGTTGCCGAAGTCGGCGTTGGCATTTTCTATCGACTCTGCGCTGTCGCGCAGACCAACATCCGGCGACAGAACCCCCGCTCCTGACAGGCGCGCTATTTGCTTGTGTATATAACGGTCGGGGCGTTTGTTTGGGTTGTTACAACATCAGCATCCTTGTTGACACAGGTGTCGCCAACCCGACAGCCCCCACGTCGTTTATCAGACAAGGCGTGCAGCGAACGGAACACGCATCACCGCAGGAGATTTTGAATGGGCACAGCGCTGTATCAACCGGCATCTGACGCGATCAACCCGGACTGCCCGTATCAACCGGGCCACGGCATCCGGTGGGCCGAAGATTTGCCACCCGCCCTGAAAAATCTGGTGGTCGCCCCCATCCGCTTCGATGTGTTTCAGGAATTTGAGATGCAGGCTGAACACACCTGCGGGCGCGACGCCAGCCACCAGCCTTGTTACAGCGAGTTTCGGTTTGTGGTGACGCAACTCTGCTCAGACGATGACGAGCTGTACTACGAGAAACCGGTGTACGCCGAATCCATGACTTCCTGGCGCTTGCTCGACGAGCGATGGCTGGTTTGCCGGATCACCATTGACAACTTCGATCCAGGCGCATTTCACACCTGTTTTTTTCTCAGCAAGGCAATGCCGCGTTGAGTCTGATGCCACCGAGAGCACAGCATGAGTAGCCCCAATACCTCTGCGCCTCAGCCCAAACTGAGCGGCAAGCTGCTGATCGACACCGGCATGGGCAGTTTTCTGGGTGACAAACGCATCCGCCTGCTCGAAGCCATCGACAAAACCGGCTCCATTTCGCAGGCCGCCAAGGCCGTGCCTTTCTCGTACAAGGCGGCCTGGGACGCAGTGGACGACATGAACAACGTGGCCCCCGAGCCTCTGGTGAATCGTTCGACCGGGGGGCGCAACGGCGGTGGCACCGAACTCACGGCTTTTGCCCGGCGCCTGATTGCGTTCTACCGCGCGCTGGAGCAGGAGTCGCAATTGGCACTGGAGCGCCTGACCAGCAATCTGGAGAAAAGCGGTGTCTGCGATGTCGACGATTTTCGGCAAGTGTTAAGGAGGATGTCCATGAAAACCAGTGCCCGCAACCAGTTTGCCGGACCCGTGATCGCCATCAAAGAAGGCGTGGTTGACACCGAGGTCAGCGTTGGGCTCGGCCCGCAACTTGAACTGACGGCCATCGTGACACGCGAATCCGCCGAAAACCTGGGCCTGGCGCTGGGGCGGGATGTGCTGGCCTTTGTCAAGGCCTCCAGCATCTTGCTGTGTGTCGGTGACGACGGCCGGATTTCGGCCCGCAACCGTTTCACCGGCACCATTGCCAGCCTGCACGAGGGACCGGTGAACGCCGAGGTGACGATCAACCTGCCCGGTGGTCACCAGGTCATCACCGCCGTGGT
>JALNWC010000495.1 GCA_023231075.1 Rhodoferax sp. | reverse complement strand
GGGGGCGCCGCTCCCACAGGACGCCGCTCCCACAGGACGCCGCTCCCACAGGACGCCGCTCCCACAGGGCGCCGCTCCTACGAAGTCAAACTGCCATTGCCTGCGCTGCAATGTCCAGCGATTGCAGGCGCAGTGCCGGGTCAAACATATCGCACACCAGTATGAATTCATCGGCCTGCGTTTGCTGCGCCAGGGCCGTCAGCCCGGCGCGCACCTTGTCCGGCCCGCCGATGACGGCCGCAGCCAGAAAGTCGTTGATGGCCGCGCGCTCCTGCGGGTGCAGCTGCTGCATGAAGTTTTTCACCGGCGGCTGCAGGGGTTTGTGCTCACCGGTCAGAATGCCGAGCACGCGCTGGTAATTGCTGCTGGCCAGAAACTCGGCCTCCTCGTCGCCGGGGGCCGCGACCAAGGGCACGCCAATCATCACGTAGGGCTGGCTCAACGCCTTGGACGGCTTGAATAAACGCCGGTACAGGTCAATGGCCGCCAGCATCATGCGGGGGGCAAAGTGCGAGGCAAAGGCGTAGGGCAGGCCGCGTTCTGCCGCCAGTTGGGCCGAGAACAGGCTCGAGCCCAGCAACCAGATCGGCACCTCGGTGCCGGCGCCCGGCATCGCCACGATGCGCTGACCTGGCTGAACCGGCCCCAGCAGATGCTGCAACTCGGCGACGTCGCGCGGGAAATCCTGTTCGGTCTCGACCCGGTCGCGGCGCAGGGCCTGCATGGTAAGCCGGTCGGTGCCCGGCGCCCGGCCCAGGCCCAGGTCGATCCGCCTGGGGTAGAGCTCGGCCAGCGTGCCAAAAGCTTCGGCCACCACCAGCGGCGCATGGTTGGGCAGCATGATGCCGCCCGAGCCCACCCGAATGCGTTGTGTGCCGCCGGCCAGGTAGCCCACCAGCACGGCCGTGGCCGAACTGGCAATGTTGGCCATGTTGTGGTGCTCCGCCACCCAGTAGCGGGTAAAGCCCAGCGCCTCGGCATGCTGCGCGGTGCGCAAGGCCATGGCCAGCGCCTGCGCCACCGTGCCGCCTTCGCGCAGAGGGATCAGGTCCAGCATGGACAGGGCGGGTTTTTTCAGTGTTGTCATCATGGTGCTTGCCAACGGCGGCTTCAGGCCAGTTGCTCGGACAACCACGCCAGCGTGCGGCCACGCGCCAGCGCGGCAGCGCGTTGCTGGTACATCGGGCGGCCCCAGCAGTTGAAGCCGTGGTCAACGCCTTCGTACACATGGAATTGCGCGTTGGCGCGGCCTGCAAATGCCTTTTTGACGTCGGCCACCGCGGTTGCCGGGATGTAGCCGTCGAGCGCGGCGTAGTGGAACAGAATGGGGCACTGCACCTTGGGTGCCTTGTCCAGGTGGTTCTGGATGCCGCCGCCGTAGTAACACACGGCCGCATCGACCGCGCCGCTGGCGGCCAGCTGGTAGCTTAAGAGCCCGCCCATGCAAAAGCCGATGGCGCCCAGCTTGCCGCTCACTTCCGGCCGGGCACGCAGGGCGTTTGCCGTGCTCACCAGGTCGGCCACGGCATGGGCTTCGTCCAGGTGGGTCATCAGCTGAAAGGCCTTTTGGGTGTCGGCCTCGTTGTACTTCAGGTTGACGTTGGCCTGCTGGCGCCAGAACACATCAGGGGCCAGTACCACATAGCCGTCCATGGCGTACTGGTCGGCCACCGCCTTGATGTGTTCGTTGACGCCCCAGATCTCCTGAATGATCACCAGGCCCGGTCCGCGACCGGTCGGCGGTAATGAAAGATAGGCGTCAAACTGCTGGCCGTCGTGGCTCGAAATTGAAATGCTTGAACTGTTCATGGAAGTCTCCTAGTGAGTGGATGGTGCTGCGGGGAATTCTAGAATCTTAAGCTTACCCGGCCCCAGCAAGTACTTGAGGGCCAAGCGGTAGGTGTCGAGGTTGAAGGCCAGCGGCTCGGTGCGACTGTGCAAGGCATCTTGCAGGTCCTCGTCCGAGTGCACCGTGGCCAGGTGACACCATTGGTCAAACAGGTGGATGTCGGTGCGCCCGGTGTGTGCGTTGTGTTCGCGCAAACCCACTTTGCCGGCAAAAGGCCAGACCTGCAGCTTGTTGCCAGCCAGCGCCAGTTGCAGGCGCAGGTGGTGGCGCTCGGGCGCTTCTTCGCCACAACACACGCCCTTGCACCGGCCGATCTGGTGGCCGAAACAGCGGCCCTTGCCCGACTCCAGCCCCAGCGCCTGCAGGCACAAACTCTGCGTTTCGGCGAGCTCGCGCAGCTGGCTTTGGGCCTGGCTTTTTGAGCGGTAAGGGCCGTACAGCGCGCCAAATTGGTCCGGCGCCAGTTCGCTGCCACGCACCCGCGTCAGCAGCGGTCGGCTGTTGGGGTTGGCCTCGAGCCGCCAGGCGCACAGCTCGCCTTCACGGCGCAACTGGCGGTTGTGCACAGGCTGGCGCGCCTTGACCAGCCGTGCTTCAAGCAGCAGCGCGCCGAGTTCACCGGCGGTCTCGATCCACTCGATGCGCCTGATTTCTTGCGCAATGCGCATCTCGCGGGCGTTGCGGCCGGCCGCCTGAAAGTGCGACATCACCCGGCTGCGCAGCTTGACGCTCTTGCCAATGTACAGCGGCAGCGCGCTGTCGCCGTAAAAAAGGTAAACCCCGGGGCTGTCAGGGATGTCGGCAATGTTGGTCTCGAGTTGCGGCGGCAGCGCCGCGCTGCCTTGCAGCAGGCTTTGCGCGTGGTCTGCCACATGGTCGGCGCCCAGCTCGGCCTGCGCCAACGTGAGCCAGCTTTGCATCACCTCGACATCGCCCATGGCGCGGTGCCGGGCGGCG
>JALNWC010000494.1 GCA_023231075.1 Rhodoferax sp. | reverse complement strand
CCGGCCACCCTGAGGTTGACGTGACCCCCGGCGTGGAAACCACCACCGGCCCACTCGGCCAGGGCATCACCAACGCGGTCGGCATGGCGCTGGCTGAAAAGCTGCTGGCAGCCGAATTCAACCGCGACGGCCTGGACGTGGTCAACCACCACACCTACGCCTTCATGGGCGACGGCTGCCTGATGGAAGGCATCAGCCACGAAGCCTGCGCGCTGGCTGGCGCCTGGAAGCTGAGCAAGCTGATTGCCCTGTACGACGACAACGGCATCTCGATTGACGGGCAAGTGACGCCCTGGTTCATTGACAACACCGCATTGCGTTTTGTGGCGTATGGCTGGAACGTGCTCGGCCCCATCAACGGGCAAGACGCCGAGCTGGTGGCGCAGACCATTGCCCGCGCCAAAGAGTCTTCTGACAAGCCCACGCTGATCATCTGCAAGACGGCCATTGGCGCGGGTTCCCCCAACCGCGCAGGCACCGCCAAAGCCCACGGCGAGCCGCTGGGTGCGGAGGAAATCAAGCTCACCCGCGAAGCCATCGGCTGGACGGCGGCGCCGTTTGTGATCCCCAAACCGATCCAGGCCGCCTGGGATGCCAAAGCCGCTGGCAGCGCGGCCGAGAAAGCCTGGAACGACACCTTTGCCAAGTACAAGGCAGCGCACCCCGCATTGGCCAAAGAACTGGTGCGCCGCATGAAAGGTGAGCTGCCGAACAACTTTGCCCAGGTGGCAGTGGATGTGGCTGTGGCCGCGCACACCAAGGCCGAAACGGTGGCATCGCGCAAAGCCTCGCAACTGGCACTCGAAGTCTTCACCGCCGCCCTGCCGGAAATGCTGGGCGGCTCGGCTGACCTGACCGGCTCCAACCTGACCAACACCCGGAGCACGCCAGCTTTGCGCTTTGACTCCCTGAGTGGTCTGGGCAACGGTGGCCGCCACATCAGCTATGGCGTGCGTGAATTTGGCATGGCCGCCATCATGAACGGCGTGGCGCTGCACGGGGGCTACATCCCTTACGGCGGCACCTTCCTGACCTTCAGCGACTACAGCCGCAACGCCATCCGCATGGCCGCGCTGATGAAACTGCGCGTGGTGCATGTGTTCACCCACGACAGCATTGGCCTGGGCGAAGACGGTCCCACGCACCAGTCGATCGAACACGCCGCCAGCTTGCGCCTGATTCCCAACCTGGACGTCTGGCGCCCCGGTGACACGGCTGAAACCGCCGTGGCCTGGGCCGTGGCCCTGCAAAACAAGACCAAGCCAACGGCACTGCTGCTGAGCCGCCAGAACATCAACTACGCCCCCAAGGCCAGCCTGGGCGACATCAGCAAAGGCGCTTATGTGCTGGCGGAGCCGAGCGAAGTCGGCCTGAAGAAAAAAGCCCAGGCCGTGATCATCGCCACCGGCTCTGAAGTGCAGCTGGCACTCAAGGCGCAAGAACTGCTTGCCACCCGAAAGATAGCTGTCCGCGTTGTCTCCATGCCGGGCACAAGCACATTTGACCAACAAGATGTGGCTTACAAGACAGCCGTGCTGCCCAAAGGTCTGCCGCGCATCGCAGTTGAAATGGGTGTGAGCGATGGCTGGTGGAAATACGGCTGCGCCGCCGTGGTGGGCATTGACAGCTTTGGCGAATCCGCCCCGGCGCCGGTGCTGTTTGAGCACTTTGGCTTCACGCCCGAGAATGTGGCAGACACGGTGGAAAAGGTACTTTCTATGCCTGGCGGGGAAAAAACCGCATGAATCTTGCATTGCCCTTGTTTGAGCCAGATGCAGCAGCGCGAGCAGTGAATGCCGCACATCCGTATTCTGTGGTTTCACTGTTTTCTGGAGCAATGGGCTTGGACTTGGGGTTAAACAAGGCAGGGCTGCGTGTTGTGGTGTCACAAGACATTGACAGATGGTGTGTGGAGACGATGCGCAGAAACGGTCATACCGCTATTGAAGGTGACGTGCGGGAATTGGTTTCGGCTGACCCGGCGTGTGAATTCCTACTCAGGGCGGGTGGGCTTACGCGTGAGTCGGTTTTTGCCGTTGTAGGCGGCCCGCCTTGCCAACCGTTTTCAGTTGCGGGTAAGCGCAAAGGCGTTGAAGATGCACGCGGGCAACTGTTTGAAGAATTTATCAAAGTGGTTGCTGCCTTGCACCCGCGGTTTTTCATCATGGAAAACGTCAAGGGGTTGGCTTCTATGCCATCAGATTCTTTGGATAAGCAGTCGGCCCCTGTGTTACAGACTATTTTGAGTGCATTCAAGAGTATTGGTTACCACACCGTGCATGGTGTGCTTGACGCAGTTCACTATGGAACTCCGCAATTTCGGGAGCGATTGGTGATCGTTGGGAGTCGTGAGGCAGAAAATATTTTTTTGCCAGCACCGACGCATTTTCACCAACATCAAAATCCATCGCTTCGTTGGAAGACTTTGGGGGAAGCTATTGCCGATATCAAAGAGCCTGGTGCGCACACCAATTTTTCACTAGCTGTCAAACGCTATTTGGCATTGATACCTGCTGGAGGTAACTGGAAAAATTTGCCTCCCGATCTGGCTAGGGAAGCTATGGGCGGAGCTTACGAATCGGGTGGTGGAAAAGTTGGTTTTTATCGACGCTTGAGTCTGTCTGAGCCATCTCCGACACTGGTGACCAGTCCGATTCAAAAAGCCACCATGTTGTGTCATCCTGCCGAATTGAGGCCATTGTCAGTGCTTGAATATGCTCGCTTGCAGCAGTTCCCGGATAACTGGAAGTTTGAGGGTAAAACAGGAGACTGTTATCGTCAAATTGGTAATGCAGTTCCCGTGACGCTGGGT
>JALNWC010000493.1 GCA_023231075.1 Rhodoferax sp. | reverse complement strand
GGCGTCTTTACCCGCATGACGATCATCGAAAACCTGCAGATGGGGGCTTACATTCGCAAGGACCAGGCCGAAATTTTGCAGGACATCGACCGGGTGTTCACCACCTTTCCCCGCCTCAAGGAGCGCCGTGACCAGTTGGCCGGCACCATGAGCGGCGGTGAGCAGCAGATGCTGGCCATGGGCCGGGCCCTGATGAGCCGACCCAAGGTGCTGTTGCTCGACGAGCCCTCCATGGGACTGGCGCCGATCATGGTCGACAAGATTTTTGACGTGGTGCGCGAGGTCTATGCGCAGGGCGTCACGATTCTGCTGGTGGAGCAAAATGCCAGCCGTGCGCTGGCCATTGCCGACCGCGGTTATGTCATGGATTCGGGCCTGGTCACCATGACCGGCGACGCCAAAACCATGTTGCACGACCCGAAGGTGCGGGCGGCTTACTTGGGTGAATAAGTTTTTTCATATTCGTTGATCTTTCTCAAGTTTCTTGAGGGGCAGGCGCTGCAAAGTAGCGCTCATGTTTACCGTCAACACCATCGATCCCGGCGCCCGGCCCCAGCATATTGCCCGCGGACAGCTCTTGTTGCAACATGGGGGCAGGCCGGTCTGGGTCAGTTACATCGAATCCGGGCGCGTGGCGCTGGGTGTTCTGGAGGACGGTTCAATGGAGCATCAGATCGGTGTGCTGGAAGGCCCCTGCTGGCTCGACGCCAGTTCCGCCGTGCTCAATCTGCCGCACCTGGTGGACGCCTTGGCAGATACCCCGGTTCAGTTGCGTCAGGTCGGCATCGACGATTTCCGCAAAGGCATCGCCAACCTGCCTGAAGCGGCCCAGGCCGTGCTGTCCGACGTGGCCATGGCGCACCGTCGACAGACCGAATTTGCCGTGAGTCGTCTGGCCAAGGATGCCCAGGCGCGCTGCGCCGAGTGGCTGCTCAGCCATGCCCAGTCGGGCGCGCAAGGGCAGATGGCGGTGGAGTTGCACCAGCGCAAGCGCAGCATTGCGGTGCAACTGGGCATTGCCCCCGAGACTTTTTCGCGCGTGTTGCGTCACCTGCGCGAGCAAAGCCTGATCAGCGGCTCCGGTCGCGTGCTCAATCTGCTCAATCCCAACGCCCTGCGCTCGCTGGCTGGCGTTTAAGCCCAGGCATCCTTCCGGCGGCTCTCTGCGCGTGCCTGCAAGGCCCTGACGGCCCAACGGCGTTCAGTTTGACCCATGCACCTTGCAGATTTTTTCTCGGAATGTGCCCTCCGGCATGCGTCAAATTCCGAAATTCAGGGCATTTGCTGGTAAAAACAGCACCCGACCCAATTGATATCCTTGTCCATGACCACGCCCCGTCTTCAGCTCACAGGCATCACCAAACGCTACCCCGGCGTGGTCGCCAACCGTGATGTGAACCTGACGGTGATGCCCGGCGAGACCCACGCGGTGCTGGGTGAAAACGGCGCCGGCAAATCCACCCTGATGAAAATCATTTACGGTGCGGTCAAGCCCGACGCCGGCGAGTTGCGCATCAACGGCCAGCGCATGCAGATTCGCAACCCCAAGGACGCACGCGCCAACGGTATCAGCATGGTGTTTCAACATTTCAATTTGTTCGACACCCTGACCGTGGCAGAAAACGTCTGGCTGGGTCTGGCGCGCAGTTCGCTGGACCAGGTCACGGCCAGCATCTTGGCCAAAGCCACCGAGTACGGCCTCGACGTTGACCCGGCGCGCCCGGTGCATACCCTGAGCGTGGGTGAGATGCAGCGGGTGGAAATCATCCGCGCCCTGCTGACGCGCCCGGAGTTGCTGATTCTGGACGAGCCGACCTCGGTGCTGACCCCCCAGGCGGTCGACAAGCTCTTTGTGGTGTTGAAAAAACTCGCCAGTGAGGGCTGCAGCATTTTGTACATCAGCCACAAATTGCATGAAATACGCGCGCTGTGCAACGCCTGCACGGTGCTGCGCGGTGGCCGCGTCACCGGTGTCTGCAACCCGGCCGAGGAATCCAATGCGTCCTTGTCCCGCATGATGATCGGTGCCGAGCCGCCGCCACTGCAGCACCGCCCGCAGCAGGCTGGCGCCGTGGTGCTGTCGGTGAAGGGGCTCAGCCTGACGCGCGAGGACCCGTTTGGCGTCGATCTGGAGGGTATTGACCTGCAGGTGTGCGCCGGCGAGGTGGTGGGCATCGCCGGCGTCTCGGGCAACGGCCAGAAAGAACTGATGCTGGCCTTGTCGGGCGAAGACGGCCGCGCCCCCAAAGGCAGCATCCGCATGGGGTCAACCGATGTGTCGGCCCTGCACCCCGGGGAACGCCGTGAGCTGGGCCTGCACTTTGTGCCCGAAGAACGACTTGGGCGCGGTGCCGTGCCGACCCTGAGCCTGGCGCACAACCTGCTGTTGACGCGCACGGGTTCCATTTTCCTGCCCAGATTTGCCGGCGGCTGGATCAAGGTGGGCGCGCTGGAGCAGCACGCCGCGCAGCTCATCAAGACCTTCAACGTCAAGGCCGACGGCCCGCGCGCGCTGGCGCGTTCGCTGTCAGGTGGCAACTTGCAAAAATTCATTGTCGGCCGGGAGATCGATGCCCGGCCCAGACTGTTCATCGTGTCGCAGCCAACCTGGGGCGTCGACGTGGGTGCGGCGGCGCAAATCCGGGGTGAAATCCTGGCCCTGCGCGATGCCGGCTGTGCGGTGCTGGTGGTCAGTGAAGAACTCGAGGAACTGTTCGAAGTGAGCGATCGCCTGCATGTGATTTCCAAGGGCCGGCTGTCGCCCTCGGTGGCGCTGGCCGATGCCGGCATCGAGCGCATCGGCCTGTGGATGAG
>JALNWC010000492.1 GCA_023231075.1 Rhodoferax sp. | reverse complement strand
TGGATGGAAGCCGCCCGCAACAGCCCGGTCTACAAGATGGCGGTCGAATGGAAAGTCGCCCTGCCCTTGCACCCCGAGTACCGCACGCTGCCGATGGTCTGGTACGTGCCGCCGCTGTCGCCGATCAGCGCGGCGGCGAACGCCGGCCACATCGGCATCAACGGCGAAATTCCCGATGTCAAGCAGCTGCGCATTCCGGTCAAGTACCTGGCCAATTTGCTGACTGCGGGTGACACCTTCCCGGTCGAGCGCGCGCTGGAGCGCATGCTCGCCATGCGCGCCTACCAGCGTGGCAAACATGTCGACGGCAAACCCAATGTGGCGGCGCTGGCACAGGTGCAGATGAGCACGCTGGAAGTCGAGGAGATGTACCAGGTGATGGCGATTGCCAACTACGAAGACCGCTTTGTCATCCCCAGCACGCACCGCGAATACGCCGAGAACACCTTCGATGTGCGCGGTGGCTGCGGCTTCTCGTTCGGCAACGGCTGCTCGGATGGCGCCAGCGAAACCAGCCTGTTCGGTGGCGGCAAGCGGCGCACCATTCCGATCCAGGCGGAGGTCTGATCATGAGTCTATTTTCCAACCCAACACCTGCCTCCTTGAGCCTGCGCGTTCTGGCGCGGCTGCTGTCCTACCCGGATGCGCAACTGCGTGGCGACCTGATTGAGATGCGCCAGGCCCTGCTGTCCGAGAAAGCCATCGCTAGCGCCCGCCTGGATGAGCTCAACACGCTCATCAACGCCCTGGCGCGCGGCAACGCGCTCGACAACGAGGCCGAGTACGTCGAAGTTTTTGACCGCGGCCGCGCCACCTCGCTGCACCTGTTCGAACACGTGCATGGCGACTCGCGCGACCGGGGTCCGGCCATGATCGATCTGGCGCAGACCTACGAAAAAGCCGGCCTGTTCCTCGGCCCCGACGAGATGCCTGACTACCTGCCGGTGGTGCTTGAATTTGTGTCAACCCAACCGCACAGGGAGGCGCGCGCCTTTTTGGGCGAAATGGCGCACATCTTCAATGCCATTTTCAACGCCTTGCAACAGCGCAACAGCCCCTACGCCAGCGTGCTCGGGGCGCTGCTCGAACTCAGCGGCGAAAAAGCGCACCCGGTCAAGGTCGTGGCCGATGAACCGCTCGACGCCAGCTGGGAAGAGCCGGTGGTTTTTGATGGTTGCTCCGTCAAGGGGCAGACCAGGCCGGATCAAGCCCAACCCATTCATTTTGTCAAAACCGATGCGGCCAAACCCCGTCAAAGCGCGACCGCAACTGCTGGAGCCCCACTATGAACACCTTTGACTACCTCCTGTTTGGCGTGTACCCCTACATCGCCTTCGCCGTCTTCGTGCTCGGCAGCCTGATCCGCTTCGACCGCGACCAGTACACCTGGAAAAGCGACTCGTCGCAAATGCTGAAAATGGGGCAACTGCGCTGGGGCAGCAACCTGTTCCACATTGGCGTGCTGTTTTTGTTCTTTGGCCACACCGTGGGCATGTTGACGCCGCACTTTGTCTATGAACACTTCATCAGCGCCGGCGACAAGCAACTCATGGCCATGGTCAGCGGCGGCATTGCCGGCTTGCTGGGTTTCATCGGCGTCACCATCCTGCTGCACCGCCGCCTGACCGAGCCACGCATCCGCATCAACTCCAAGACCAGCGACATCGTGCTGCTGGTGTTGCTGTGGTTGCAACTGGCGCTGGGTCTGGCCACCGTGCCACTGTCGGGTCAACACCTGGACGGCAGCATGATGATGAAACTGGCGGGCTGGGCGCAGGCCATCGTGAGCTTCCAGCCCGGCGCGGTGGATCTGCTGGTGGATGCGGGCTTCATCTTCAAGGCGCACATGTTCCTCGGCATGACGATCTTTTTCATCTTCCCGTTCACCCGCCTGGTGCACGTCTGGAGCGGCTTTGCTTCGGTGACTTACCTGATGCGCCCCTACCAGGTGGTACGGTCCCGGCGCCTGAATGTGCCTGCGGGTCAGAATCAGCCGCCCCGCCCCGGCGCCAGTGTTTGAGGTGACGACCATGCAAACCACTTACCCGACCGAACCCATGGTGACCAGCATCAATGGCGTGGCGCTGCACAAGGCCGGTGATGCCTTGACAGCGGATGAATTGCGCCAGCGCGCTTACGTCGAATTGCTGCGTCAAACCGCCATTCAAAAAGGCCTGCTGGACGCCAGTGACAGCGCCAGTACCGACGGGGTCGCCAGCGAGGCGGCATCCGCCGCCATCGAGACCCTGCTGGAACAGGAACTGCAGGTGCCGGAGCCGTCCGATGAAGCCCGCCGCCGCCACCACGCGGCCAACCAGGCCAGCCACTACACCACGGGCGAACGCGTTCATGTGCGCCACATTCTGTTCGCGGTCACGCCAGGCGTGGACCTGAATGCCCTGCGCAAGCAGGCCGAAGGCACGCTGCTCAATGTGCGTTGTTTTGACGGCAAGAACACCGACGACGCCTTTGCCAAGGCCGCCAGCACCCTGTCCAACTGCCCCAGCGGCGCCGAGGGCGGCCAGCTGGGCTGGTTGACCACGACCGACTGCGCGCCCGAATTTGCCAAGGAATTGTTTGGCCATGCCGAGGTGGGTGTGCTGCCGCGCCTGGTACACAGCCGTTTCGGCCTGCATGTGGTGGAGGTCATGGGGCGTGAGGCCGGCGTGGCCCAGCCTTTCGAGTCGGTTCACGGCGCGGTGCGCATGACGCTGAAGCAGCAGACCTTTGTGACCGCGCTGCGCCAGTACCTGAGCCTGCTGGCAGGCGAAGCAAGCGTCCAGGGGGTGGACCTGGAAGCCGCCGACACGCCGCTGGTGCAATAG
>JALNWC010000491.1 GCA_023231075.1 Rhodoferax sp. | reverse complement strand
CAAAAAATATATGCGGATCGATATTTTCACAACTTGTTGATTTCAAAAGATTTTCCGGATTTTCAGGGGCAGCCGTCGACCCATGTGTATGAAACCAATGTACTTTGCCGCTTTTTAAATACGCTTCAAAGCCCAAAGTCCACCCGAAAAGTCACGCAACTCATTGATAAATATAGTATTTTTCAAATAATTTCAAGTTGGCACGGCCCATGCTTAGAGGTAAGCAGTCTGAACCCCATTGAACTTGAAGGAGAAATATCATGAGTGCACTGCGTAAAGTCCTGGTCGTCGATGATGACGCTGTGGTTGGCAAAAGCTTCAACCGTGTTTTGTCAAACAAAGGTTACATCGTTACCACGGCCCAGAATGCCCACGAAGCCCTGAAACAGATTCGTGAGCAGGAATTTGATGTGGTCTTCACCGACATCAAGATGCCCGGCATGGACGGTGTTGAACTGGCTGAACGCGTCAAGTCCAGCCGGCCCTGGACCCCGGTGGTCATCATCACCGGCTTTGGCACCACGGAAAACGAATCGCGCGCCAAAGCCGCCGGTGTCTCGGATTTCATGCGCAAACCGCTGTCGCCCGAGATGATCGAGGCCAGCGCCGCCAAGGCCATGGCAGCCCCGGTGCTTTCCATCGTTCCAGCACCGGAAGCCCGCCCCGGCGAGGCCTTGCCGGCCGCAGTCCTTGAAAAACAAAATGGCTACAAGAGCCTGGCGCTGGCCCTGGCGGCCCCCTTCATCGGCCTGGCTTATGCGGTGTTGCTGCCCCTGATCGGGTTGGCCATGCTGGCCTGGCTTGGCGGCAAGGCGCTGGTGCAATCGCAGGCCGCAAAAAGGGCTCCCACCTACCTGAAAAATGTGGCGCTGTTCTTCGCCGCCCCGTTCATCGGCCTGGTCTATGCCCTGTCGCTGCCCCTGGTGGGCATCGCGGTGCTGGCATGGTCTGCCGGCAAGGCCATGCTGGCCAACCCGAAAGGCCGCAAGGTGCTGACCGCCCTGGCCACGGTGGGCAAACTGGTTGCCGCCCCCTTCATCGGCCTGGCTTATGCGGTGCTCATGCCATTCGTTGGAATGGTCATGTTGCTCGGGTTGGGCGCCAAGGCTTTGGTCGCCGCCACCCGAACCGCTTAAAGTGAGCACTCGGACCCGAGAGGGTCCTTCACAGCGCCCTTGGTCAAACAAGGGCGCTTTTTTATTGGCTTTGCGCAGGCCGAACAAAACCGCCCTCGGCCCACGCCACCGCGCTGCTGCGATTGAGCTTGAACGAAGACGCCACGCGCACTTCGGCCAGCAATTCATCGGCTTCATCCCTGGCACTCAGCAGGGCATAGGGGTTGTCCTCATCGGGCACGATGTCCAGGCACACCGTGATGCGGGTTGCCCCGACGCTCACGGTGATGCTCTGGTGCAGCGCGGCGTGCAGCTGCTGCTCGCTGCGGCGCACGAACTCGCGGGCGGTTTTGACCAGCGTGCTGAAGGCGTTGCCGTCCAGCGGTTTGGGGTTCTTCTTGTCGCGCCCCATGGTCCACGGCCCCACGAGCGCGGGCTCGGACTCGGCGTCCTTGAACAGGGCCACGGCCCAGCCGTCGTCGTCTTCGTTTTTGATCACCCGGGCGGTCCAGCCGTCGCCACGCCACAGGCGCGGCTGCTGGATTTTTTCAGTCAATTCGGTCACGGTTGGTCCATCGTTCAAGAAACTTCGCATTACAAATCAGGCGGGCGACTCGGCGCCTCAGGCGCGAAAGCGCTTGCGCGTCAGCGCCAGCGCCAGCCAGAAGCCCAGCCCCGCGTAGGCCGCCAGCACCGCCAGCGGGCGCAGCCAGTCGGCGGGCCACTGGTCCATGAACAGCGGGCGCACCAGCGCCACCGCATTGGTCAGGGGCAGCCACCGTGAAATAGCGCGCACCAGCGGCGGCAACTGCTCCAGCGGGAAAAAAATGCCGCTCAAAAACATCATCGGCGTCAGAAACAGCGTGAAGTAATAGGTAAAAAAGTCATAACCCTTGGCCAGCGCGTTGAAGATCAGCGCCACGCAACTGAAGGTGATGCCCACCCCCAGCAGCACCGGCCAGGCCACCAGCAATTTGGGGCTGTAGCTGATGCCCAAGGCCAGCATCACGCCCAGAATCGCCGTCACGGTAAAGATCGACTTGAAGGCCGCCCACAGCATTTCGGCCAGCACGATGTCGTCCAGGTTGACCGGCGCGTTCATGATGCCGTCCCAGGTTTTTTGCACGTGCATCCGGCTGAACGCCGAGTACAGCGCCTCGAAACTGGCCGCGTTCATGGCGCTCATGCAGATCGAACCGCTGGCCAGAAACAAAATATAGGGCACCTGCACGCCGTTCACCGTGATGCTGCCCACCAGCGCGCCCATGCCGTAGCCAAAGGCCACCAGCCACATCAGCGGTTCGGCAATATTGCCGACCAGGCTCGGAATGGCCAGCTTTTTCCAGACCAGCCAGTTGCGCCGGAACACCGGCCACCAGCGCATGGACAGTTGCGGGGCGCGCCAGGGCGATGGATTGATGGCGGTGCTCATGCGTCCTCCCGGATTTGACGGCCGGTCAATTTCAAAAACAAATCTTCCAGATTGGCCGGGCGGTGCAGCGTGCGCAATTGCGGGTCGTCAGACAGCGCCTGCAGCAAGGGCTTGGCATCGGCCGTGTAGAAAAATACCGTTTCACCACTGACCTCGACCCGCGCCGCCAGGGTTTTGAGCTGTGAGTCCGCCAGCGCCAGCGCGCCCGTGCCGTAGACCTCCACCACGTCGGGTTCCAGGTACTGACGGATCAGGTCACGCGGCGCGCCTTCGGCAAT
>JALNWC010000490.1 GCA_023231075.1 Rhodoferax sp. | reverse complement strand
GTGGACGGCATTTCAAACTGATCGTGGACGATATTTTTGGGGGATACGCGCAAGTGATTTTTTCGATCCCGGCATAGGCTCACTGTTTTTAAAACGGAAGAGCCCATGCCAACCAACAGAATCACCATGCGTCAAATCCGAGAATCCCTTCGCCTGCACCTGCAGGCCAAGCTGAGCTACAACGAAGTAGCTCGAACCCTCAAGCTATCCAAAAGCGTTGTGGGCAAATACATGTCGCTGGCCCGAGTGGCCGGCGTTGACTGGGCTGTGGCCCAAACACTCAGCGACCAAGAACTGGAAGTCAAGCTGTACAAGGCGGCGTTACCGCGTAACAGCAAACAGCAGCTCCCTGACTTTGCCAACGTTCACCAGGAACTCAAACGCGCCGGTGTCACCCTGCAACTGCTGTGGGAGGAATACGCCAAGGACAACGACCTGGCCTTCAAGTACACCAGCTTCTGCGTCAAATACCGCGAATGGGCTCTGGGCCTGAAGCGCTCCATGCGCCAGAACCACATTGCCGGCGAGAAACTGTTCGTGGACTATGCCGGCCAAACCGTCCCCCTGATCGATGCCGTCACAGGCGAGATCACCAAGGCCCAAATTTTTGTAGCCACCTTGGGCGCCTCCAACTACACCTTCGTCTGTGCCACGGCGCGCCAGACCACCGCCGACTGGATTGGCGCCCAAGTGCTGGCCCTCGAATTCTTTGGTGGTGCGCCCCGCCTGATCGTGCCGGACCAGACCCGCTCCCTGATCAAGAACCCGTGCAGTTATGACCCACAGAACAACCGTCTGTACGAAGAATTTGCCGCCCACTACGGCTGCGCCCTGCTGGCGGCCAGGCCCTTGCACCCAAGAGAAAAACCCAAAGTCGAGAACGCCGTCCTGGTGGTGGAGCGCTGGATACTGGCACGCCTGCGCAATCGCAAGTTCTTCAACCTCACCGAGCTCAACCACGCCATCGCCTTGCTGCTGAACGACCTCAACCAACGCGCCTTCAAAAAGCTACCCGGTAACCGGCGCAGCGCCTTTGAGCAGCTTGATCTGCCTGCCCTGAGGTCACTGCCGGCCAAGCGCTTTGAGCTGTTTCGCTGGAAGACGGCCAAGGTCAACATCGACTACCACGTCGAATTTGAAGGCCACTACTACAGCGTGCCCCACACCCTGGTGCGCACCACGGTGGAGCTGCGCGCCAGCGACACCTTGCTGGAATGCTATTCCTCCAACCAGCGTGTGGCCTGCCACGCGCTCAGCCATCAGCGCGGCGCCCACACCACCACCTCTGAGCACATGCCTGCGTCGCACCGGGCGCATCTGCAGTGGACGCCGCAAAAGCTCATCGACTGGGGCCTGCGCATTGGCGTGAGCACCGCAGCGGTGGTGACCTGGCAGCTTGAACACCGGGCGCATCCGGAGCAGGGCTACCGGGCCTGTCTGGGTTTGCAGCGTCTGGCACGCGAATTCACACCGGCCAGGCTGGAGGCGGCTTGTACCCGAGCGGTGGCGATCAAGTCCCTGACCTACCGCAGTGTGGCCTCCATCCTCAAGACGGGGCTCGATCGCCAGCAGAACCTGCCAACGACGGCGCCTGGCGCGCTGCCCGTGCACGACAACATCCGCGGTGCAGGCTATTTCCACTGAACCCACCACGCTGACCCAACACAACAACCCAAACAAGATCGGATTGACCATGAACGAACACACCCTGACCCAACTTCGCAGCCTTCGCCTGGACGGCATGGTGCGCGCCCTGGAAGAACAAGCCACCAGCACGCTGGCGAGTGCCCTGGGCTTTGATGAGCGCTTGACCAGTGGTGCGCGCCAGAGCAGGACTCCATTGCCAACAGGCACATGGCTGGCAGTTGCATGCACCACTCAATAAACTTGTCGCGCTTGAGTTGTCGATTGGTGACAACTCTGCCAGCACCGTCCACCGCGTGAACCTGGATCAAATTCTTTGCCAAATCAACGCCTACTCGTGTAATCTCGCTCATGGGACTTCTCCTTCAAAAAGGTTGTAGATTGACTTTTCCAAACCCAATCTTGGCACGTTGATGCCGTGACCGGGAAGCGGGAAGTCCCTTCGTATTCGGAAATTGCCAATGTCGCCGTTTATGGCGAGCGCTGGCGGGATGCAGTGCCAGGCGCTGCGAGTGCCGTGTGGCTATGCCACACAAGCGAGTAGCAACGACGGAGTAGCAACGATGCAATGCGCCCGCCAGTGCCGCCTGAAATGGGATATTTGGCATTTCTGCATCCCTAACTCTTCCCCTGCCCAGCTCAAGCCACAAACACGCGCGCCCGCCGTGGTGTCAGTACCAAGGTGTCACCTTCCTTGAAGCCCTGCTGCGCAAACAACTGTGCCGGAATTTGCGCTTCAATGATGTCGCCGCTGCCGCTGGCCGAGCTGTCTGCAGGCAACAACTCCAGCCGGGCAATTGGCCCAATGACCATGGCGCGGGTGAGTTTGGCCACAATGCCACGCGGCTGCTCTGCGGCACTGGCGCCCACCACATGACGCTGCACATCCAGGTCGTGCGGGCGCACGTAGGCAAACGCCTGGCTGTCTTGCACCTCGCTGTGTTCGGGGGTCAGCAGGCGCAGACCTTGCTGGTCTTCGCCGATGAGCATTTCACCCTCATGCGCGCGGCCTCGGAACAGGTTCACATCGCCCAAAAAGCCATAGACAAAGGGGCTGGCCGGGTGGTCCCACACCTCCTGCGGTGAGCCAATCTGCTCCACCTTGCCGGCGTTCATCAGCACCACGCGGTCAGACACCTCCAGTGCTTCTTCCTGGTCGTGGGTGACAAAAATGCTGGTCACATGCAGGTC
>JALNWC010000489.1 GCA_023231075.1 Rhodoferax sp. | reverse complement strand
GTCATAATCCGGGCACTTTCAACCCAGGAGACATTCCACATGAATCTCACCGAACAGCTGCTGACCGCGCTCAAAAAGCACGGCGCGCGGCAGATTTTTGGTATCCCCGGCGACTTTGCCCTGCCCTACTTCCGCATCATCGAAGAGTCGCAGATTTTGCCGCTCTATACCTTGAGCCACGAGCCTGGCGTGGGTTTTGCCGCCGATGCTGCAGCGCGAATCAATGGCAGCCTGGGCGTGGCCGCGGTCACCTACGGCGCGGGCGCTTTGAACATGATCAATTCGGTGGCGGCCGCCTTTGCCGAAAAGTCACCGCTGGTGGTGCTGTCTGGCGGGCCGGGCAAGAACGAGTCACGCTCGGGGCTGCTGCTGCACCACCAGGCCAAGACGCTGGACAGCCAGTTTCAGATTTTCAAGGAAATCACCTGCGACCAGGTGCGTCTGGACGACGCCGAGCGCGCCCCGGCCGACATCGCCCGCGTGCTGGCCAACTGCCTGCGCCATTCCGAGCCGGTGTACATCGAGATTCCGCGTGACATGGTGGCCGTGCCCTGTTTGGAGGTGGTGCCGGAGGCCGCGTTCCAGGTGGACCCGGACGCGCTGGATGCCTGCGTCGATGAAATCCTGGAACGACTGCAGCAGGCCAAATCCCGGTCTTGATGGCTGGCGTGGAAGTGCGCCGCTACGGCCTGGAAGACAAGGTGGCCACCCTGTCGCGCCGCTTGGGGCTGCCGGTGGTGACCAGCTTCATGGGCCGCGGCCTGCTGGCGGACCAGGACGCGCCGCTGGTGGGCACCTACATGGGCGTGGCCGGCTTCCCTGAAGTGACGCAGTTGGTGGAAAGCTCGGACGGCCTGTTTTTGCTGGGCGAGATCATCTGCGACACCAACTTTGCCGTGTCCGAGACCAAGATCGACATGCGCAAGACCATCCAGGCCTTGAACGGCCAGGTCAACATTGGCTACCACACCTACGCCAATCTGCCGCTGGCTGCGGTGGTCAACCGCATGCTGGCGCGTGTGCCCGGTCCCGACAAGGCCTTCAGCGTGACGCCACAGAGTTTCCCCACCGGCCTGGCCGAGGACGGCCAAAGCATCACACCCACCGACATCGCCACGGCCGTCAACGACCTGATGGCCCGCCACGGCAAAATGCCGATGGCCTCCGACATGGGCGACTGCCTGTTCACCGCCATGGAAATCAGCCACACCGCGCTGGTCGCGCCCGGCTACTACGCCACCATGGGTTTTGGCGTGCCCGCCGGTTTGGGGCTGCAAGCCGCCACCGGTGAACGCCCGTTGATTCTGGTCGGCGACGGTGCTTTCCAGATGACCGGCTGGGAACTGGGCAACTGCAAGCGTTACGGCTGGGATCCGATCGTGCTGCTGTTCAACAACGCCAGCTGGGAAATGCTGCGCACCTTCCAGCCCGAGTCGCACTTCAACGACCTGGGCCATTGGGGCTTTGCCGAGATGGCCGCCGGCCTGGGCGGCGACGGCGTGCGCGTGGGCACCCGGGCCGAACTCAAAGCGGCGCTGGACCAGGCCGTGGCCACGCGCGGCAAGTTTCAGCTGATCGAGGTCACGATTCCCAACGGCGTGCTGTCGACCACGCTGGCCCGGTTTGTGGCTGGGGTGAAACGGCTCAACGCGCCAAAGTAAGCCCTTATGCCTTGCCAAAAGGGAGTCGAATCGAGTCCGGATCGCGCCTGCTGCAAACATTGCGTCAACCCTACATGACTGACGATGCAAGTCGGTATCCCATCGCCCGGTAACCGCGCTGCCGCTTGTCCAACATTTTCAGCAGTGCCGGGTGACCGGTATCCACGAAATCAATGATGCGCACATCGGTCTTGGCCGCGTGCTCGCGATGCAGTCGGCCAGCATATTGTTGCAGCGTGCCCTTCCATGACACCGGCATGGCAAGCAACAGGGTATCGAGTGGTGGGTGATCAAAGCCTTCACCGACCAGTTTTCCGGTAGCCAACAAAATGCGTGGCGCATCGGGTGGTAGCGAATCCATGTCCGAGATGACCGAAGCACGCAGCTTTTTGGGTACCCTGCCATGCAGCACAAAGGGTGTTGGAACCTTGTCTGTCAAACCAGCAAAAATTGCATCCAGATGTTCCGTGCGCTCGGTCAATACCAGCACTTTACGGCCTTGATCGAACGCTACTTTGGTCTCGTGGCAAATGGCCGCTGTGCGGTCATGGTCGGTGACCAAATGTCGGAACACATCCTGAATCCCAGCATCACTGGAAACTTCAATTTTCTTGAAGATGGAATGCGGAATCACTTCCAGATCATGCGGGGCAGTTTCGGCACTGGTCGCCTTGTGCCGGATCGGCCCACATTGCATGAAAATGATGGGTTGCTGTCCGTCGCGTCGGATGGGTGTCGCCGTCAAGCCCAATACATATTTGGCCTTGGTACTTTTCAGAATCGCTTCAAACGAAGCTGCGCCAATATGGTGGCATTCGTCAATGATGACGTGACCGTAGTTTTCAACCAGTGCGTTCACCTCACCCGCCTTCGACAAAGACTGCATCACGGCAATATCAATCTTGCCAGTGGGCTTGCATTTGCCACCGCTGATGGTGCCGACCACACCTTTGCCAACGCCAAGAAACGCCTGCAAGCGTTCCTGCCATTGCTTGAGCAGGTCAGTTCGGTGTACCAGCACCAGGGTGTTGACACCCCGACGGGCAATGATGGCAGCGGCAGTGACGGTCTTGCCAAAGGCGGTTGGTGCGCAAAACACGCCTGCATCGTGTATCAACATGGCCGTCACCGCCGATGCCTGATCAGACCGCAAATTGCCCGCAAATGCCACATCAATC
>JALNWC010000488.1 GCA_023231075.1 Rhodoferax sp. | reverse complement strand
TGGTTCAGAAGCTCGGTACCGACAGGGGGCGTTTGTCTTCACGCTATCTGGCACTGCTGCTGGGACTGTGGGGCGGCTCCATGGTGATCGGTGCTGCCGGGGGCGCCCATGACCCGCTGCAGCCGTTGACCTTCGGAGCCAGCGCCAGCACGCCAGCACAGGCGGCTGCCGGGAATGATTTCATGGCCCGCTTCGCACCGGCCAAGACACAAGCAGCGCTCGAAGCGCGGGTCGCCGAGGCTGGGCAACGCGGCCAGTGGGCGCTGGTGGATTTCTACGCCGACTGGTGCGTGTCGTGCGACGTGATCGAGCGCGAGGTGTTCGCCGACCCGCGTGTGCAGCAAGCCTTGGGCGACATGCAGCTGCTGCGCCCTGATGTCACTGCAAATAATGCCGATGACCGGACACTGATGCGCACCCACCAGATTCTCGGACCGCCCACCATGCTGCTGATCGGCCCCGATGGCAAGGAGCGCCGGGCCGAGCGCATCATCGGTGAACTCAGTGCCGATGATTTTCTCGCCCGCCTGGCGCGAGCCAAGCAAGGAGATTGAACATGCTGACCGTGAATCTGGGCCCCATCCCCTTGCCGATCACCCTTTTTCTGATGCTGGTGGCTCTGCTTGTTGCGGCGGGGGTAGGCCGCCTGGTCGGGCGTGGTCAGCAAACAGGCATGGGCAATGTCCTGGTCGATATGTTGTGGGCAGCCCTGCTGGTGGCACGCATCGCCTTCGTTGCCGCTTGGTTCGACACTTACCGCGGCACACCGTGGTCCATGCTCGATATCCGCGACGGCGGCTTTACCCTCTGGGCTGGGTTGCTGGCGGCGTCAGGGGTGGCTATCTGGCGCGGCTGGCGCCGTGCGGCGCTACGCAAACCGCTGATCTGGGGGGTGTCGGCCGGGGTGCTGGCCTGGGGAGGGATGTTTGGCGCCATCCACATGATGAACAATACGGCGCTGCCCGAGCTGTCGTTGACGACACTTGCGGGCGAGCCGACAGACCTCGCTGCGCTGGCGGCTGGCAAGCCCATGGTTGTCAATTTGTGGGCCAGTTGGTGCCCACCCTGCCGGCGCGAAATGCCGGTGCTCGCCGCCGCGCAAAAACAGGAAACCGAGATGCGCTTTGTCTTTGTGAATCAGGGCGAGGAGGGGGCGACGGCCCAGCGCTACCTCAGCGCTGGGCATCTCGAGCTCGTGAATGTGCTGCTCGATTCCGGCGCCCGTTTGGGTCGCGCAGTCGGCTCTGGGGCGTTGCCGACCACTCTTTTTTACGACGCCAACGGACGGCTGGTCGACACCCACCTGGGTGAGCTCTCCGCCGCCTCACTGGCCAGTAAGTTAAACCGATTGCGCACGCGCACAGACTTTTCAACCAAGCGGGTAACTCACCAATGATCAAAAAACCATTTATTCAATCTGCAGTGTTATTGAGCCTGCTCGGCATCGCCCTCGGTGCCCAGGCCAAAGAGTGGCCGGCACCGATCAAGGCGCTCGAAGCGCAGGGCGTTGAGGTGATCGGGACGTTTGCCGCGCCAGGCGGGCTGACCGGCTATGCAGGCATGGTCGATCAACAGCCGCTGGCCATCTACCTGACCGCCGACGGCAAACAGGCAATTGTTGGCTCGATGATCGACGCAAAAGGGGCAAACCTGAGCCAGGAACCGTTGAACCGGCTGGTCAGCAAACCCATGAGCGTGAAGATCTGGAAGCAGCTTGAGAACAGCACCTGGATTGCCGATGGCAGCAAAAATGCCCCGCGCATCATCTACACGTTTACCGACCCGAACTGCCCCTACTGCAACAAGTTCTGGAATGATGCCCGTCCCTGGGTCACGGCCGGCAAAGTGCAGTTGCGCCATGTCATCGTGGCCATCCTCACGAACACCAGCGCGGGCAAGGCGGCTGCACTGCTCTCTGCCAAGGATCCGCAAGCCGCCCTGACCCAGCACGAACAACAGCATGCCAGTGGTGGCCTCAAGCCCTTGGGCCAGGTATCGGCAACAGTTCGCGCGCAGCTCGACGCCAACCAGAAATTGATGCAGCAACTCGGCTCCTCGGCCACGCCCACCATCTTCTACAAGGACGCCAGTGGCAATCTGCAAAAGATGCAAGGGGCGCCATCGGCAGAAATGCTGGCCAAAATGATGGGGCCGCGCTGAGTAAAAAGATGGGCACGGTTCAAGAGCCATCGCGGGCCTTCTCGTCTTGTCATGGCGTGTCATCTTCTGCTTTCGCCGAAACCACCATCAGCTTGTCAGAAAACACCAAGCCGGTACCGCAAATCGTCAACCAACGGGAACTTGGGGTGGCTGTCCAGGTCAATCAGGCTGGCACCGTTCCCAACGGCATCGGCAAACAGGTGATGGCGGCGAAAAATCTCTACGATCAGGACATTACTCGTAATGGGTTCACCCCCCATCATTCCAGATGACCTGCACAAAAGAGCCTGCGCAGGAGTGGATTCAGGCATTGAAAAGCCACTTTTTGAGTCGATACTGACAGAACCACTATGCGCGTTTTACTGATTGAAGACGATGAACTGGTTGCCCACGGCATCCTGGCCGGTTTGCGGGCGCACGGTTTGACGGTCGATGGTGTGCGCACAGCGGCGCAGGCCGAGGCCACTTTGTCGGCCGTGCACTGCGATGTGGTGATACTCGATCTCGGGCTGCCCGACGAGGATGGCATGAGTTTGCTGCGCCGTTTGCGGGCGAACGGCATGGCGCTACCCGTGCTGGTATTGACCGCGCGCGATGCCGTGCAAGATCGCGTTGCCGGGTTGCGTGCCGGTGCCGACGACTATCTGCTCAAGCCCTTCGATCTCGACGAATTGGTGGCCCG
>JALNWC010000487.1 GCA_023231075.1 Rhodoferax sp. | reverse complement strand
CGTGGCTGGGACCCCGAGGGCCGCCCGACAGCAGAAACACGCGAACGCCTGAGTTTGTAAGGTATTTGCGCGGGCATGTGCACTGCGCAGGTTTTTTGGGGTCGGATCACCGTAGCGAGCGAAGCGAACGAAGCGTGCTCAGACCCCAATAAACCGGACCGATTGCCAACAATGCATCAAACAAGCGGTCTTCAAGACCGCTTTTTTTCTGGAGAAATCAACATGAGCCACCACGTCATCCTCGGTGCCGGCCCGGCCGGCGTCATTGCCGCCGAGACCATCCGCAAACTCAGCGCCCAGGACAGCATCACCCTCATCGGCGATGAGCCCGAGCCGTCTTATTCGCGCATGGCCATTCCCTATTTGTTGATGGGCAACATCGACGAAGCCGGCACCTACCTGCGCAAAAGCCCGACGCACTTTGAAGACTTGCAGATCAAAGTGGTGGTGGCGCATGTGCAGCATGTGCAGGCAGCCACCAAAACAGTGGTGCTCGACAGTGGCGAAAGCATCCGCTTTGACACCTTGCTGGTGGCGACCGGCTCGCGTCCCGTGACGCCCCCCGTTCCTGGCATCAAGTCGGAAGGGGTGCACCGGTGCTGGACCCTGGCCGATGCCCGCGCCATTGCCGCATTGGCCAAACCCGGTGCCCGCGTGTTGCAGCTCGGCGCCGGCTTCATCGGCTGCATCATCATGGAAGCGCTGGCGGCACGCGGTGTGCACTTGAGCGTGGTTGAAATGGGCGACCGCATGGTGCCGCGCATGATGGGCCCCACCGCCGGCGGCATGATTCGTGACTGGTGTGAGGCCAAAGGCGTGGAAGTGTTCACCTCGACCCGTGTCGAGTCGATCGAGCCGGGCTCGCCCTTGACCGTGAAACTCTCCAACGGCAAAACCATGCAGGCCGACCTGGTGATCAGCGCGGCCGGCGTGCGCCCCGCCATTGGGTATCTGGAAAACTCCGGCATCACCTGTCTGCTGGGTGTGCTGACTGATGCGCATTTGCAAACCAATGTGCCCGGTATTTACGCTGCCGGCGACTGCGCTGAGGCGCTGGATAAAGTCAGCGGCAAGATGATCGTCAGCGCCATCCAGCCCAACGCCGCCGAGCAGGCGCGCATTGCCGGCATGAACATGGTGGCCTTCGCGCGCGGGCAGGCGCCCCGGGCCATGCTGAAGGGCGTGACACAAATCAACGTGCTCGACACCCTGGGGCTGATCTCGGCCAGTTTTGGCGATTGGGAGGGCGTGCCCGGGGGCGACCATGTGGAACTCACCGACAAGGCCCAGGGCCGCCATTTGAGCCTGCAGTTCAAGGACGATGTGCTGGTGGGCTGCAACAGCGTGGGCTGGACCGGGCATGTCGGCGTGATGCGTGGTCTGGTCGAAGGCCGGATCAAACTGGGCGATTGGGCCAACACCCTGAAGCAGGATCCGACCCGCCTGATGGAAGCCTACCTGGCCGCAGCGCAAGGTCAGGGCGAGTGGTCGGGTGCAACGGATACGCGCAGGCGCTAAAGTTTGCGGCATGAAGATCACCTTGAAACTGTTCGCGTCACTGACCGACTACCTGCCGCCCGAGTCCAAATACACCAACATCGTGGCCTTGGACATTGCCCCGGAAACCACCATCGACCAACTGGTGGAACAGTACCGTTTGCCGGAAAAACTGGTGCACCTGGTGCTGGTCAACGGTAGCTACGTTGCGCCTGAACTGCGCGCCACCCGGACGCTTGCCGAGGGTGACGTGCTGGCCATCTGGCCGCCCATTGCCGGCGGCTGAGGTCCGGCCACCGATGCAGGACTTTTACGCCGAGCGCTTCGAGCGCGAGATGGGCTGCACCGAGGCCGAGTGGCTGAGGTGGCTGCCCAAGGCCATTGGCGATCACCACTGGAAGCAGCAGGCGGGCGCGGCCGGTGTGCGCATCGGCGACGGTGCGCTGGGCCTGAAATGGCAGCTGGGTCCGCCCCGGGTGATCGGGCTTATCAGCATCCCGGTGCTCAAGGTGAGCTTTCGCTTTGCCGGCCTGAACGATCAGCAACGTTATGCGTTCATGAAGCGTTTTGATTTGTACATGCAGCGCGGCGGTGGTTAGTCGGTCAAACCGATACCCTGAGGACGAACTCGGCGGTTTTGATGCCCGCCAGCGTCAGCAACAGCGAGCCGAACAGGTGCAACGCGGCGGTGCCAAAACCCAACAGGTAACGCTGTTGCCCGAGCATGCCGACCACTTCGGCTGAAAAGCTGGAAAAAGTGGTGAGTGCGCCCAGAAAACCGGTCACGATGGCCAGCCGCCAGGCCGGATCGAGCTGCGGCAGGGCCTGAAACACCGCCACCGCCACACCGACCAGATAGCCTCCCAGCAGATTGGCGGCCAGCGTGCCCAGGGGGAGGATGGCGCCGGGGTTGAGCCACACCCCCAGTCCCCAGCGGCCCAGCGCACCCAGACAAGCCCCAAGGCAAATGGCCAGCACCGACAGCATGGGCCGAGGACCGCCGCGGCTTATTTTTTGGCAGCCGGGGCTGCCTTGAAGACCGCGCCGTTGACGGTCACACCCTCACCGGAGAAGTTGGCCGCCTTGATTTCTGCGATGCCCTGCACCCGGGTGATGAAGTCGTTCCAGTCCTTGAAGTTGCCTTTTTTGCGTTCCAGGAGAATTTTGCTGGAGGTGCCCGGGCCGATGCCCTTGATGCTGTCAAGCTCCGCCTCGGAAGCCTGGTTGATGTCCAGCGCGGCGTAACACGACAGGGCGGACATCAGCACCATGAGTGTGAGGGATTTTTTGAGCATGGCGTTTTCCTTGAATGTGGTTTGGGTTTAGCTTTGTTGCGCCAGCCAAT